>JAKLLJ010000100.1 GCA_023150215.1 Thauera sp.
TGCTGCGCAGGCGGCATGAGCGAGGGCGGGCGGATGAGCGTCGATCAGGGGCGGGCGGGGCTTGTACTCACCGGGGGTGGCGCGCGTGCGGCCTACCAGGCCGGCGTGCTGGTCGCGATCCGCGAACTGCGCGGCAAGCGTGCCGGCAACCCTTTTCCGATCCTGTGCGGCACCTCGGCGGGGGCGATCAACGCCGTGGCGCTCGCGGTGCATGCGGGCGATTTCAGTCGCGCGGTGCTTCACATCCAGCGTGTGTGGCGGGGCTTGCACGTCGATCAGGTGTATCGGGTCGATCCACTGACGCTGTTCGGCAGCGGCTTGCGCTGGGGGTCGGCGCTGTTCGCCGGCTGGCTGGTGCGCCAGACGCCACGTTCGCTGCTCGACAACGCGCCACTGAAGGGGCTGCTCGAGCGCGTGCTCGACCTGACGGCGATCGAGCCCTCGATCGAGCGCGGCGACCTGTACGCGGTCAGCGTGACTGCCTCGGGTTATTCCAGCGGCGAGAGCCTCACCTTCTTCCAGGGCTCGAGCCAGTTGGAGCCCTGGCGGCGCGCGCAGCGCCTGGGCTTGCGGAGCACGCTCGATGTCGCGCACCTGATGGCGAGTGCGGCGCTGCCCTTCGTCTTTCCGGCAGTCAAGATCAATCGCGAGTATTTTGGCGACGGCTCGATGCGCCAGCTCGCGCCGGTCAGCCCGGCGATCCACCTCGGCGCCGATCGCATCCTGGTGATCGGCGTCGGTCGCACCGCGGAAGAGGGCCGGATGCGTGTGGCGGGCGCCTATCCGTCGCCCGCCCAGATCGCCGGTCATGCGCTGTCGAGCATCTTCCTCGATACGCTGGAGGTGGACCTCGAGCGCCTGGCGCGTATCAACGAAACCGTGAGTCGACTCGATGCCCGCCAGCGCCTGGCGGCAGGGATCGCGCTGCGCTCGATCGAGTGTCTGGTCATCCAGCCATCGCAGCGCCTGGATACCATCGCCGCGCGCCATGCACATGAACTTCCACCGCAGTTGCGCCTGGTGCTGCGCGGGCTCGGCACCTTGCGTCGTGACGGCTCGACCCTGCTCTCCTACCTGCTTTTCGAGCCGGGATATATCCGCGCGCTGATCGAGCTCGGCTATCATGATGCGCTGGCGCGTGCTGCCGAACTGCGGCGCTTCCTGCGCATCGACTGAAGCGCCTCGGTGCCGCGGTGTTTCCCGGAATAGGGGTGGGCGCGGTAAAATCCTGCCAAAGCTCGAAACAACTTGAAATTAATTCCGTATCTGCCTATTTTTCAAAGCAGATCGCCTCGGCGCCCGCCTTCCCCTCCAGCTTTACTCCTGTCGCCACCATGAAAGTTCGCATCCTGATCGCCGCGCTCGCGGCGTTGTTCGCGCTTCAGTCCGGCGTCGCCAGCGCCGCTGACAGTCGCACGCCCGTCAAGCCTGCGACGGCCAAGACCAAGGCCGCCAAGGCGCCCATCAAGACGGCTGCCACACCTCCTGCGAAGAAGGCGGCTACCGGGGTTCGCAAGGCCGAGAAGGGAGGCACGGTGGCCAAGCCGGTACGCGCGGCGAAAACGCCCCGCGCTGCCCGCCAGGCGCAGGTGAGCAGCAAGGCGCCCACGACGCGGGTGAGCCTGCGCAAGCCGGCCGCCGCGGCCCTGGCCGTCGCGCCCGCGGCCGCGCTTGCCAACGAACCCGATACTCCGCTCGCCCTCGACGCCGGTGGCATGCCGGTGCTTGGCTCGAGCGCCTTCTACGTGGTCAATCAGCGCACCGGCGAAGTCCTGCTCGAGCGCAATGCGACCGAGGTGCTGCCGATCGCCTCGATCACCAAGCTGATGACTGCGATGGTCGTGCTCGACGCCGGGCTCAGCCTTTCGGAACCCATCGTCATCACCGACGAGGACATCGACCAGCTCAAGGGGACGGGGTCGCGGCTCGCGCTCGGCACCACGCTGGCGCGCGAGGAGATGCTGCAGCTCGCGTTGATGTCGTCGGAGAACCGCGCTGCCTCCGCGCTTGCGCGCCACTATCCGGGCGGAGAGGCCGCATTCGTCGAGGCGATGAACGTCAAGGCGCGCCTGCTCGGCCTGTGGAATACCCGTTTCCACGACGGCACCGGCCTCAATCCGGCCAACGTGTCCAGTCCGCGTGACCTCGCCAAGCTGGTCGCCGCGTCGGCCTCCTACCCGTTGATCCGTGAGTTTTCCACTGCACACGAACGCTATGTTCCGGTGCACGGCCGCATGCTGCGCTTCGGCAACACCAACTCGTTGGTGCGTAGTCCGGAGTGGGCGATCAGTGTCTCCAAGACCGGTTACATCTCCGAGGCGGGGCGCTGCCTGGTCATGCAGACCTGGCTGCACCAGCAGCCGGTGGTGATGGTGCTGATGGATTCCAACGGTCGCTATACCCGCACCGCCGACGCCAAGCGCGTACGCAAGTGGCTTGAGCAGGTCGGCACGCAACGCGTGGCGGCCGCGCCGCAGCGCATCGGCGGCTGAGTCGCGCGGTCTTCATGAAGGGCGCGGGCCGGACGGAGCGCGCACGGCAATCGAGTTGTCCGGTTCAGCGTCGGCGATGGAAGGTTCGCAGCGTCCGCAGGACACCCCTGTAGGAGCGCCGGAAGGCGCGAATGCAGGCGTGGACCATCGCCAGCGCGCCAACCACCGGATCGCCGCTTCCGCCGCTCCTCTCCGATATGCGGGAGGCCGTGTTCGCGGCTTCCGCTGCTCCTACAAGCGCGAACGACATCCTGTAGGAGCGCCGGAAGGCGCGAAGGCGGCTGCGCCCAAGCCGCGAGCCGTTGACGGCCGCCGCTCCCCTGCGCTCGCCTCGTCCCTGTTTGCCGCATGATGAGGAGACGGCTCCTCGCCCCGCAGGCGTGGCGCATGGGCGTCTTTGCACGCGCTGCCTTGGCGCCGTGAGTGCGCCGCGGTTGACCTTCGTCAAGGGTGCGCGCCGGGGCGCTGACTACGATCGCAGGCTTCGATCCCGAACCGACCCCAAGAGAGGAACCGCCCATGGGTGCTGCCCTGCCCGAAACCGCCCCGAGCCGCCTGTTCCTGTCCGGCAACGAGGCGGTCGCCCTTGCCGTGCGCGACGCCGGTTGTCGCGTCGCCGCCGCCTATCCGGGCACGCCGTCCACCGAAATTCTGGAGGAAGTGGCGCGCTTCCCCGAGCTCTACACCGAGTGGTCGGTCAACGAAAAGGTTTCGCTAGAGGTCGCGCTCGGCGCCTCCATGGTGGGCGCGCGCGCCTTCTGTGCGATGAAGCACGTCGGCCTCAACGTCGCCGCCGACGCGCTGATGACGATGACGGTGACCGGGACCGAGGGCGCACTGGTGATCGCGGTCGCCGACGACGTCGGCATGTCCTCGTCGCAGAACGAGCAGGACTCGCGCTTCTGGGCGCGTTTCGCCCACCTGCCGCTGTTCGAGCCGGCCGACGCGCAGGAATCCTACGACATGACGCGCGCGGCGTTCACGGTCTCCGAGCGCTTTCGCTGCCCGGTGATCCTGCGCTTGACGACCCGCATCTGCCACGTCAAGGGGCGTGTCCTCCCCGGCGCACGCGAAACCCACGAACCCGCCGGCTTCGTCAAGGATCCGCGGCGCTGGGTGATGGTCCCTGGTCACGCCAAGCCGCGCGTGGCGCTGATGTACGAGCGCGAGGACGCGCTGCGCGCTGCCGCTGCGGAGAGTCCGCTCAATTTCGTGGTGCCGGGCAGTGACCGCCGCATCGGCTTCGTGACCTCGGGGCCGGCCTACATGCACGTGCGCGAAACCTACCCCGACGCGCCAGTGTTCAAGCTCGGCCTGTCCTATCCGCTGCCGCTCGAGCGGGTGCGCGAATTCGCCGCCGGCGTCGATCAGATCCTGGTGGTCGAGGAGACCGAAGCGCTGGTCGAGACCGAGTTGCGTGCCGCCGGCATCGCCTGTGCGGGCAAGGACGTACTGCCGCGCGTGGGCGAGTTGTCGCCCGACCGCCTGCGGCCAGCGGTCGCCCGCTTGCGCGGCGAAACGCTCCCGGCCGAGGCGTCGCCGTCGCGCCTGGTGCCGCAGCAGGTCTTCCCGCGCCCGCCGACGATGTGCGTGGCCTGTCCGCACCTCGGCATCTATTACACCCTGGCGCAGTTGCGCAACCTGACCATCTCCGGCGACATCGGCTGCTATACGCTCGGTGCCGGCGAACCGTGGAACGCGCTCGACTCCTGCATCTCGATGGGTGCCTCGATGGGCGTGGCGCTCGGCATGGACAAGGGACGTGGCCAGGCCGACGCCAAGAAGGCAGTGATTGCGGTCATCGGCGACTCGACCTTCATGCACATGGGCATGCAGGGCCTGCTCGACATCACCTGGAACCGCGGCAACGTCACCGTGCTGCTGCTCGACAACCGCGCGGTGGGCATGACCGGCGGCCAGGACAACCCCGGCACCGGCCGCGACATTCATGGCGAGAGCGCGCAACGCGTCGATTTCGCCAAGCTGTGCGAGGCGCTCGGGGTCAAGAAGGAACGCATCCACGTCCTCGACCCCTACCAGCTCCCGGTGTTGTTCAAGACCTTGCGCGAAGAAACCAGGATCCCCGAGCCCTCGGTCATCATCACCGACCGCCCCTGCGTGCTCATCGACGACTACAAGGCGACCCAGCCCTACAAGGTGATCGCCGACCAATGCACCGGCTGCGCCAACTGCCTCGACGTCGGCTGCCCGGCGATCCACGTCACTCGCCGCGGGACCGAGGTCAAGCCCTCGGGCAAGGAGGTCGAGCTCGCCTTCGTGCGCATCGAGACCTCGGCCTGTACCGGCTGCGGCCTGTGCGTGCAGCCGTGCGCGCCCGAGGCCATCGTTCACGCCCTGCCGGAGCATCCGGTGAAGTTCCTGCACGCCAAGATCTGAGGAAGCCGTCATGACCATCACCAACATCGCCGTTTGCGGCATCGGCGGCCAGGGCGTGATGACCGCCACCGAGATCCTCGCCGAGGCGGCGCTGTCGCTCGGCTTCGACGTCAAGAAGACCGAGGTTGCGGGCATGAGCCAGCGCGGCGGGGTGGTGACCTCGCACCTGCGCTTCGGGCCCCAGGTGCTGTCGCCGCAGATCATGGCGGGCGAGGCCGATCTGCTGGTCGGCTTCGAGGCCGCCGAGGCTTTGCGCTGGGCGCACATGTTGAAGCCGGGCGGGATCGCGCTGGTCAACCAGGGGCGCTTCGTGCCACCGGTGGTGACCATCGGCCTGTACGACTACCCGGATGATCCGATTGCCGAGATGCGCAAGCTCGGCCTCGCGGTGTTCGACTTCGACGCCAGCGCGCTCGCGATGCAACTGGGCAACATCCGTCTCGGCAACACGGTGATGCTCGGCGCGATGTCCGAACGCCTGCCGTTCCCGGCCGATGTTTTGCGCAAGGCGGTGCTGGAGCGGTTTGGCACGCGCAAGCCGGCACTGCTGGAGCTCAACCGCCAGGCCTTCGAGCTTGGGCGTGCCGCGGTTGCCGAAGGCAGCCTGGTCACGGTCTGAGCGAGGCCTCGCAACGGTTCGAGGTCTCCGCTCCTGCAAGGACGCCGCGGTTCGCGGCTTCCGCCGCTCCTACACGGGCGGGTTGGTTCGTGTGGGAGCGCCGGAAGGCGCGAATGTGGCGCAGGGTCTGGCGCCGCGTCGCTTGTCGGAGGCCGCGAAGCATTTTGCAGAAAAAAGCTTGGCCGCGCCGGGCCCGGGAACTCGGTTCGCGATCCCCGCGCGGCGGCCTTATCCTGCGCGGGGCGCGATGTAGCCGAGCGCGCCCGAGATCTGGTCGGCGGTTTCGCGCACCAACGGCGCCCAGTCCGGGTTGAAGCGCTCGGAGGGCGTGGATAGCGACAGGCCGGCGATCAGCTCGCCATTGTCGTCGCGGATGCCCGCGGCGATGCAGCGCACGCCCGCTTCCACTTCGTCGAGGTCGAAGCCGACGCCGTGGCGGCGCACGCGGTCGAGCTCCTTCTCGAGCGCAGGCAGTGCGGTGATCGAGGCCGGCGTAGAGGCCGGCAGGCCGGTGCGGCGGGCGTAGTCGCGGATGCGCTCGAGTCCGTCCTCGACGAGGAAGAGCTTGCCGGTGGCGGTGGTGTGCAGCGGCGCGCGCGCGCCGACGATGTGCACCACGCGCACCGAGGCGCGCCCGCTCGAGGTGCGCTCGACATAGACGATCTCGTCGCCGGCGCGCACGCCGAGGTTGACGCTTTCACCGGTGGCAGCGTGCAGCTTGAGCATGTAGGGCATCGCCGTCTCGCGCAGCGAGATGCGCGACTTCACCAGGCTTCCCAGCTCGAGCAGGCGGATGCCGAGCCGGTACGAACCGCTGTCCGAACGTTCGACGAAGCCGCTGTGTGTCATCGCACCGAGGATGCGGTGCGCGGTCGAAGGGTGCAGGCCGGTCTCGATCGCGAGTTGCTTGAGCGCCACCGGATCGGCATGTTGGGCGAGCACGTCGAGCAGCTTCATCATGCGTTCGATGACCTGGATCGAGTTCTTGCCTTCGGCACTGGGGGCGGTTTCGGTCTTGGTCGGGGGCACGGCACGTTTCGGTAATGACGGGGGCGGCCGTTGCAGGCCGGGGCGTTTCGCGGGATGGTACTCGCGCGATCTGATTTCGCCTAGTGAAATACGTCGCCATTTGGTGACGGTCGGCTGGGCGTTTGGTGGGCGATGGCTTCGTCGATATACTTTGGACGATTGCACGCGCATGGCACCCGTAACGGGCTGCCTCCCTTTACCGATGCCCTGCCGGAATTGCCGATGAGCCTCGTCCTGATCGTGCTGCTGCCCTTCATCGGCGCGTTGTTTCCCGCATTGATGATCCGGGCCGGTCGAAGCGCTTGCGCGACGGGCGCGTTTGCCTTCTCGTTGCTCGCCTTTCTGCTGTTGCTCGCCCAGGCGCCTGCAGTGTTCCGTGGCGAGGTGGTGACGGCGAGCTGGGACTGGCTGCCCGCGATCGGCCTGCAGGCGAGCTTCTTCCTCGACGGACTGGGGCTGTTCTTTGCCGGGCTGATTCTCGGTATCGGCATGCTGATCATCGTTTACGCGCGTTTCTATCTGGCCAAGAACGACCCCATGGGGGTGTTCTACACCTATCTGCTGCTGTTCCAGGGCGCGATGGTGGGCGTCGTGCTGTCCGACAACGTGCTGCTGCTGCTGGTGTTCTGGGAGCTCACCAGCCTGTCGTCCTTCCTGCTCATCGGCTACTGGAAGCATCTGCCCGAAGGCCGCCAGGGCGCGCGCATGGCGCTCACCGTGACCGGCGCCGGCGGGCTGGCGATGATCGCCGGCATGCTGATCCTGGGCGACATCGCCGGCTCCTACAACCTTACCGACATCCTGCAGCAAAAGGACGCCATCCAGGCCTCGCCGCTGTACCTTCCGGCGCTGGTGCTGATCCTCGCCGGCTGCTTCACCAAGAGCGCGCAGTTCCCCTTCCACTTCTGGCTGCCGCACGCGATGGCGGCGCCCACCCCGGTGTCGGCCTACCTGCACTCGGCGACCATGGTGAAGGCGGGCCTGTTCCTGATGGCGCGCATGTGGCCGGTGCTCGCCGGCACCGCCGAGTGGTTCTACCTCGTCGCCACCACCGGGCTGGTGACCATGCTGGTGGCGGCGGGCATCGCGCTGTTCAAGGACGACCTCAAGGGTCTGCTGGCCTACTCCACCGTGAGCCACCTCGGCCTGGTGACCATGCTGCTCGGCTTCGGCACGCCGCTGGCGGCGGTGGCGGCGGTGTTCCACATCCTCAACCACGCCACCTTCAAGGCGGCGCTGTTCATGAACGCCGGCATCGTCGACCACGAGGCCGGCACGCGCGACATCAAGCGCCTCGGCGGCCTGCTGCAGCTAATGCCGATCACCGCGACCATGGCGATGGTGGCGGGCGCCTCGATGGCCGGGCTGCCGCCGTTGAACGGCTTCATTTCCAAGGAGATGATGCTGCACGAGGCGGTCGATACCACCTGGCTGGGCAACGGCTGGGTCGTCGCCGCGCTGGCGACGCTGGCGGCGTGCTTCTCGGTGGCGTACTCGTTCCGCTACATCGTGCATGTGTTCTTCGGCGCGCGCCGCGACGACTACCCGCATGCGCCGCACGACCCGCCCGCCGGCATGTGGCTGCCGCCGGCGCTGCTGGTGGTGCTGGTGGTGGCGATCGGGTTGTTTCCCGACACCGTGGCCGGCCCGCTGGTGGCGGTGGTGGCGCGCGCGGTGACCGGCGGGGCAGTGATGGACTACCACCTCGCGCTCTGGCACGGACTCACTCCGGCGCTCGGCCTGTCGGCGACCGCGACCGCGGTCGGCCTGGGTGCGCTGTTCGCCTACCTGCGCGTGCGCGCGATCTGGCAGGCGGGGCCGCACCCCGAGGCGAAGGCGATGTTCGACGCCTTCATCGAGGGGGCAGCCGGGTTCGCGCGCGGCATCACCCATGGCCTGCACAACGGCTCGCTGCAGCGCTATCTCGCCTTCGCGCTCGGCGCGTTCACGCTCGCCGGCTTCGCCGCCTTCCTCGCCGCGCCGCACGCGGCGGGCACGCGCGCGCTGCTGCCGGCGCACCCGGCTGCGATCGCCGCCTGGGTGCTGCTGGTGGGCGGCTGCGCGCTCACCGTAATGCTGTTCCGTCGTCGCGTGCTGTCGGTGCTGGTGGTGGGTACGGTGGGCCTGATCGTGTGTCTCGGCTTCATCTACCTGTCCGCGCCCGACCTCGCGCTGACGCAGATCTCGGTCGAGGTCGCCACGGTGATCCTGATCCTGCTCGCGCTCTACTTCCTGCCCAAGGAGGGGCCGCAGAGCTCCTCGGTGCGCGCCGACCCGCTGCGCCACCTGCGCGACGGCGTGCTCGCCATCGTGGCCGGCGTCGGCATGGCGGGCGCGAGCTGGGCGATGCTGACCCGCGACGGCACCTCGCTGTCGCGCTACTACCTTGAGAACTCGGTCTCGGGTGGCGGTGGCACCAACGTGGTCAACGTGATCCTGGTCGACTTCCGCGGCTTCGACACCTTCGGCGAGATCACCGTGCTCGGCATCGCCGCGCTGGCGATCTACGCCCTGCTCGACGGCGCGCTCTTCGGCCGCACCGGCCGTCGTCTGGGCGCGTGGTCCCCCGACCGCCCGCAGTCGGCCGACCGCCACCCGATGATCATGGTGGTGGCCACCCGGGTCATGCTGCCGCTGGCGATGCTGGTCGGCGCCTACATCTTCCTGCGCGGCCACAACCAGCCGGGCGGCGGCTTCATCGCCGCGCTCGTGGTGTCGATCGCGCTGATCATGCAGTACATGGCGAGCGGCTTCGGCTGGGCGGCGCATCGGGTCAAGGTCAACTACCACGCCATGATCGGCCTTGGCGTGCTGGTGGCCGCCGCCACCGGCATCGGCGCGATGGTGCTCGACCAGCCCTTCCTCACCTCCACCTTCGGCCACTTCCACCTGCCGCTGGTGGGCGAGTTCGAGCTCGCCAGCGCGATGGCCTTCGACACCGGGGTCTTCCTCACCGTGGTCGGCGCGGTCATGCTCGCGCTCGCCAACCTCTCGCGCATGGGGCGCTGGACCAGCCCCTACACCATCAACACCGGCGCGATGGACGTGGATCCGCGCGCCGCCTCGGGCAAGGAGCAGGGCTGATGGAATTCCTCGTCGCCAGCGCCATCGGCGTGATGACCGCGGCCGGCATCTACATGGTGCTGCGCGCGCGCACCTTCCCGGTGGTGATCGGCCTGTCGCTGCTCACCTACGCCACCAACCTGTTCCTGTTCGCCACCGGCCGCCTGGCGATCGGCCAGCCGCCGGTGATCTCCGCCGCCGCCACGGGCTACATCGACCCGCTGCCGCAGGCGCTCGTGCTCACCGCGATCGTGATCTCCTTCGGCATGACCGCGGTGGTGGTGGTGATGGCGCTGCGCGCCTACCTCGAGACCGGCAACGACCACGTCGACCTGCCCGGCGACGCCTCGCCCGAGGCCGCCGAGGACGACTGGAAGCTGCGCGCCCGCAAGCCGGCGCCGGCAGCGGCGCGCGGCGGCCGCGGGGAGCGCGCATGAACCACCTGCTGATCCTGCCCATCCTGCTGCCGGCCGTGGTCGGCGCGCTGCTGGTGCTGGCCGCGCGCCACGACGGAGTGCTCGCGCGCACCTTCGCGGTGGCCTCCACCGTGCTGCTGCTCGCCATCGCCGTCGCGCTGCTGGTGCTCGCCAGCGACGGCCAGGTGCGCAGCTA
>JAKLLJ010000101.1 GCA_023150215.1 Thauera sp.
GGTGTTCGAGGACGCCGACCTGCTGGTGATCGACAAGCCGGTCGGGCTGGTGGTCCATCCGGGCAACGGCAACTGGAGCGGAACCCTGCTCAACGCGCTGCTCCACCACGACCCCGCGCTTGCCGCGGTGCCGCGTGCCGGCATCGTGCACCGGCTCGACAAGGACACCAGCGGCCTGATGGTGGTGGCGAAGACGCTCGCGGCGCAGACCGATCTCGTGCGCCAGCTTCAGGCGCGCACGGTCAAGCGCCACTATCGCGCGCTGGTGCAGGGCGAGTTCGGCGCCGGCGGCACGGTCGATGCGCCAGTCGGCCGTCACCCGACGCAGCGCACCCGGATGGCGGTGGTCGGCAACGGTCGTCCGGCGCTCACGCATTATCTGGTCGTCGAGCGCTTCGCCGGGTTCACCCTGGTGGAGTGCCGGCTGGAGACCGGGCGAACGCATCAGATCCGCGTTCATATGGCGCACATCGGTCATCCCCTGGTTGGCGATCCGGTATACGCCCCGCGCCGTTGCGGCAACGCCCTGCTCGACGACTTCCCGCGCCAGGCCCTGCACGCCTTTCGGCTCGGGCTGGTCCATCCGCGCAGCGCCCAGCCGATGAGCTGGGAGGTGCCGATGGCGGCCGATTTCGCCGCCCTGCTCGACGGCCTGCGCGGAGGGCGGCAATGAACGCGCCATCGTCCGCGGCGCCGCCCGGCTTCATCGTGCTGGCGCCCGGCCTGCTACGCCCCGACTGGGCGCTGCCGTCTGGCGTGCGTGCGCTGGTGACGACCCGCGAGGGCGGTGCGAGTGCCCCACCCTACGCCAGCTTCAACCTGGGTCGCCACGTCGGTGACGACCCGGCGGCGGTCGAGCTCAATCGGGCGCGGCTGCGTGCCGCACTCGGCGCGCAGCCGCTGTGGCTCGACCAGGTGCATGGCTGCGCGGTGGCCGACGCCGACCACGCCGCCGGGGTTCCGGTCGCTGACGCGGCGGTGGCGCGCAGCCCGCGGCGGGCCTGTGCAGTGCTGACCGCCGACTGCCTGCCGGTGCTGTTGTGCGACGACGAGGCCGGCGTGGTGGCGGCTGCGCACGCAGGTTGGCGCGGCCTGGCCGCGGGGGTGCTCGAGCGTGCGGTGGCGTCGATGGGGGTGGCGCCGGGTCAGGTGCGCGCCTGGCTCGGTCCTGCGATCGGGCCGCAGGCATTCGAGGTCGGCGACGAGGTGCGCGCGGCCTTCGTCGATGCCGATGGCGGGGCGGCGGCGGCATTCATGCCGGGGGTGGCGGCGGGGAAGTGGTTCGCCGACCTGTTCGCGCTGGCGCGGCGGCGTCTGGCCGCTGCCGGGGTGGAGCGGGTGGCCGGCGGTGGGGTATGCACCGTTTCCGATCCGCAGCACTTCTACTCCTACCGGCGCGATGGACGCAGCGGACGGTTCGCGTCGCTGATCTGGATCGAAGCGGGACCCGGCGAGCGTTGATCGCTCCGTGGCGGGACGGGCGATTCGCCTTGCATGGTGACTGGCTCGGGTATGCAGCTATTGATCGGCGTCCGATTCGGCTCTATCGTTGCGCTCGAGATCTTCGCGCTCCAGCCGCCGACGCCGGCGCGCCGGGGTGCCGAACAGCCACAGGAACAGCGCCAGGGGGGCGAGGCCCCAGAACACCAGGGTGAGTGAGGCGGCAACGATCGTGTCCTCCGCCGCAGCGACGAGGACGACGACGTACAGCCAGGCGATCGGAATCAGGTACATGGGTGGATTCTAGCGCGTCGAGAGGTCGCGCGGAGGGATCCCGGACAAGGCAGAACCGCGGCCTGGAGCCCGAGCGGGCGGTCGCGGGTTCAGGAGAGACGGATGTCGGATTCGACGGGCAAGCAGGTGCCTCCGGGCATGGAGGCGGTCTTCGCCGCAGGGCAGGCGATGGCGCAGGGTTTCTTCGATGCGCTCGCGCGCCAGCATGCTGCAATGCAGGACTCCTCGGGGCTGGTGGCGAACAAGCTGCCATTGCCGGATTCCGAGATCATGACCGCTTTGCAAAAGGATTTTGCCGAGAAGCACGCTGCACTGTGGTCGTCCATGCTGGCGCGCAAGCCGGGCGAGGCGGGCGCGGTGGTCGCGCAGCCCGAGCCGGGCGACAAGCGCTTTGCCGCGCCAGAGTGGTCCGAGAGCCCGGTGTTCGACTACATGCGCCAGGCCTATCTGCTCAACGCCGGCCTTCTGCGCCAGATGGCGGACGCCATGCCGATTGCGGACGGGCGCGCGAAGTCGCGTATCCAGTTTCTGACCCGGCAGTACATCGATGCACTCGCACCGAGCAATTTCGCCGCCACCAACCCCGAGTTCATCAAGGCGGCGGTCGACACGAAGGGCGAGAGCATTGCCCGCGGCGTGCAGAACCTGCTGCGCGACATGGAGAAGGGGCGCATCTCGATGACCGACGATTCGGCCTTCGAGATCGGCCGCAATCTGGCCCTGACACCGGGTGCGGTGGTGTTCGAGAACGAGTTGATGCAGTTGATCCAGTACGCGCCGTTGACCGAGAAGGTCGCGCAGACGCCGCTGCTGATCGTGCCGCCGTGCATCAACAAGTTCTACATCATGGATCTGCAGCCGGAAAACTCGCTCGTGCGCTTCGTCGTCGAGCAGGGCTTCACGGTCTTCCTGGTGTCGTGGAAGAATCCGCGCCCGGATAGCGGCGCGCATCACACCTGGGACGAGTATCTCGACAAGGGGCCGCTGGCGGCGCTCGAAGTGGTGCGCTCGATCACCCGCGTCAAGAAGCCCAACGTGCTCGGCTTTTGCGTCGGCGGCACCATCCTCACCTCCGCACTCGCCGTGGAGCGCGCGCGCGGTGAGGACCCGGTGGCAAGCCTGACGCTGATGACCACGCTGCTCGACTTTTCCGACGCCGGCGAACTCGGCTGCCTGGTGGACGAGGCGAGCGTCAGCGCACGCGAGGCGGCCATCGGCAAGGGGGGCGTGCTCAAGGGGCAGGAACTGGCGAACGTGTTCTCCTTCCTGCGTGCCAACGATCTCGTCTGGCAGTACGTGGTCGGCAACTACCTGAAGGGCAACAAGCCCGCTGCGTTCGACCTGCTTTACTGGAACTCGGACTCCACCAACCTGCCGGGGCCCTTCCTGACCTGGTACCTGCGCAACATGTACCTCGAGAACAATCTGCGCGTGCCGGGCAAGCTCAAGATGCTCGGCCACAAGGTCGATCTCGGCAAGGTGGATGCGCCCGCTTATCTGATGGCTGCGCGCGAGGACCACATCGTGCCGTGGAAGAGCGCCTACCTGGCGCGCAACCTGCTCGGCGGTGACACGACCTTCGTGCTTGGCGCCAGCGGCCACATCGCCGGCGCGATCAATCCGGCGTCGAAGAACCGGCGCAGCTACTGGACCGCCGATGTGCGTCCGGCCGATCCCGACGAGTGGCTGGAGGTCGCGGTCGAGCACAAGGGCAGCTGGTGGCTGCACTGGGCGGAGTGGCTGCGTGGCCACGGCGGCAAGGAGGTTGCCGCACGCGGCCGGCTGGGCAGCACCAAGCATGAGCCGATCGAGCCCGCACCGGGGCGCTACGTCAAGGAGCGTTCCTGAGTCGGGCAGCAGGATTTTTCGTCTTCGGCGGCAGCGGATCGGGCGGTCGCTGCCGTCATCTTCAAGTACCGTCCAGCACAACACGACCCGAATAGGGAGAGGAGAAGAACATGGCAAGAGTTGCACTGGTAACCGGTGGCATGGGTGGTCTGGGCGAGGCAATCTGCATCAAGCTCGCGGCGCTCGGCTACAAGGTGGTCACGACGCATTCCCCGGGGAACACCAAGGCGCACGACTGGCTGCAGACCATGAACAACATGGGCTACGGCTTCAAGGCCGTCCCCTGCGACGTGGCTGACTTCGATTCGTGCAAGGCCTGCGTCGAGCAGGTGGTCAAGGAAGTCGGCCCGGTCGACGTGCTGGTCAATAACGCCGGCATCACCCGCGACATGACTTTCAAGAAGATGACCAAGGCCGACTGGGACGCCGTCATCAGCACCAACCTCGACTCGGCCTTCAACATGACCAAGCAGGTCATGGACGGCATGGTCGAGCGCAAGTGGGGCCGCGTCATCAACGTGTCCTCGGTCAACGGCCAGAAGGGCGCCTTCGGCCAGACCAACTATGCGGCGGCCAAGGCCGGCATGCACGGCTTCACCAAGGCGCTGGCGCTGGAAGTGGCGCGCAACGGCGTCACCGTCAACACCATCTCGCCGGGCTACATCGGCACCAAGATGGTGATGGCGATCCCGCAGGAAATCCTCGACTCCAAGATCCTGCCGCAGATCCCGGTGTCCCGCCTTGGCAAGCCGGAAGAGATCGCCGGCCTGGTCGCCTATCTGTCGTCGGACGAGGCGGCTTTCGTGACCGGCGCCAACATCTCGATCAACGGCGGTCAGCACATGTCCTGATCCGCTGCATGTCGATCAGACGTGCGCGAACGCGCCCCGAGGGGCGCGTTTTTTTATCAGCAGTGCAATATTTTCTGGGCTATTGCATTGCAACAAGTTCCGTCAACAGTGGATATAATGAACTGGTGAGGCCGCTGATGCGCTGCCGCATGTAGGGCCGAAGAAGATGCGGGCTCGGATGCCTGCCAATGATGGCTTCGGTTTTCAAAATTGCCCCAGAAGGATTTGAAGATGTCCCAGAAAATCGCTCTCGTTACCGGCGCCATGGGTGGTCTCGGCACGGCGATCTGTCAGTCCCTTTCCAAGGACGGCTTCAAGGTCGTCGCCAACTGCCTGCCGAACTTCGACCAGAAGGATGCCTGGCTGTCGGCTCAGCGCGACCTCGGCTTCAACTTCGTCGCCGCCGAGGGCGATGTCTCCAACTACGAGTCCTGCGCCGCGATGGTCGCCAAGATCGAAGCCGAAGTCGGCCCGATCGACGTCCTGGTGAACAACGCCGGCATCACCCGCGACAAGTTCTTCCCCAAGATGGAGAAGGGCCAGTGGGATGCGGTCATCAACACCAACCTGAACAGCCTGTTCAACGTCACTCACCACGTGTCCGCCAAGATGGCCGAGCGCGGCTGGGGTCGCATCGTCAACATCTCGTCGGTCAACGGCGTCAAGGGACAGGCCGGCCAGACCAACTACTCGACCGCCAAGGCGGGCGTGCTCGGGTTCACCAAGGCGCTGGCGGCCGAACTCGCCACCAAGGGCGTGACGGTCAATGCAATCGCCCCGGGCTACATCGGCACCGACATGGTCATGGCGATTCGTGATGACATTCGCCAGGGCATCATCGACACCGTGCCGATGAAGCGTCTCGGCCGTCCGGACGAGATCGGCGACCTGTGCGCCTACCTTGCCTCCGACAAGGCTGCCTACATCACGGGCGCCACGATCAACATCAACGGCGGCCTGCACATGTGCTGATGCTGCACCGTGCCATGCGTCAGCTCACGGAACCCCGTCGAAAGACGGGGTTTTTCCATGGTTTCGATGACGCACCGCGGTATAATTTTTTCGCAAAGAGCGAATAGACTGCCGCCGAGGAGACGGATAAATGCCGGAACAGCTGCGCCTGATCAAGAAATACCCTAACCGCCGCCTGTACGACACGCGGACGAGTTCCTACATCACCCTCGCGGACGTGAAGGACCTCGTGCTCGGCAATGAGCAGTTCCAGGTCGTGGACGCCAAGACCGGCGAGGATCTGACGCGCAGCATCCTCCTGCAGATCATCCTCGAGGAAGAAGCCGGTGGTGCGCCGATGTTCACCAGCGACCTGCTCTCGCACATGATCCGTTTCTACGGCAATGCGATGCAGGGCATGATGGGCAAGTACCTCGAGAGCAACATCAAGGCCTTCACCGAGATGCAGGGCAAGCTGCAGGACCAGGCGCGCGCGATCTACGGCGAGAACAGTCCGGTCGGGCAGGACTTGTGGGCGCAGTTCCTCAACTTCCAGGGGCCCGCGTTGCAGAGCATGATGGGCGCCTACGTGGACCAGTCGAAGAAGATGTTCGAGCAGATGCAGAGCCAGCTCGAGAGTCAGACGCGCAACATGTTCACCGGCTTCCAGTTTCCCGGCTACGTCCGCCCCGAAGACGAGCTGCCCGCCGCGCCCAAGGGCGACGGCAAGAAGTGAGCGGCACAGCGCTCGTGGCGCCAAGCCGCAAGCGCTGAAACGCCAGCGCTCCGACCCGACAGGTTTTTTGCATGACCACTTTCAAGACCCCGGACCTGCCGCGCGTCGGCTTTGTTTCGCTTGGCTGCCCCAAGGCCACGGTCGACTCCGAGCACATCCTGACCCGGCTGCGGGCGGAGGGTTACACGATCTCGGGCAGCTACGACGATGCCGACCTGGTGGTCGTCAATACCTGTGGCTTCATTGATGCGGCCGTCGAGGAGTCGCTCGACGCGATCGGCGAGGCGCTCGCCGAGAACGGCAAGGTCATCGTCACCGGCTGCCTCGGCGCCAAGGACGACGTGATCCTCGCCGCGCATCCGCAGGTGCTCGCTGTCACCGGCCCGCACGCCACCGAGGAGGTCATGCATGCGGTGCACCGGCACCTGCCCAAGCCGCACGACCCCTTCACCGACCTGGTGCCGCCGCAGGGCATCCGCCTCACACCGCAGCACTACGCTTACCTCAAGATTTCCGAGGGCTGCAACCACCGCTGTTCCTTCTGCATCATTCCGTCGATGCGCGGCGACCTGGTCAGCCGGCCGATCCACGAGGTGATGCGCGAGGCCGAGGCGCTCGCCGACGCCGGCGTCAAGGAGCTCCTGGTCATCTCGCAGGACACCTCGGCCTACGGGGTCGATGTCAAGTACCGCACCGGCTTCTGGGGCGGGCGCCCGATCAAGACCCGCCTGATCGACCTTGCCAAGGCGCTCGGCGAGCTCGGCATCTGGATCCGCATGCACTACGTCTACCCGTATCCCAGCGTGGATGAACTCATCCCGCTGATGGCTGAGGGCAAGATCCTGCCCTACCTGGACGTGCCTTTCCAGCACGCCAGCCCGCGCATCCTGAAGGCGATGAAACGCCCCGCCAACGCCGAGAACGTGCTCGAGCGCGTGCGCAAGTGGCGCAGCATCTGCCCGGAGCTCACCATCCGCTCGACCTTCATCACCGGCTTCCCCGGCGAGACGGAGGAAGACTTCGAGTTGCTGCTCAACTTCCTCGAGGAGGCGCAGCTCGATCGCGTCGGTGCCTTCGCGTACTCGCCGGTCGAGGGCGCGACCGCCAACGAACTGCCGGGCGCGGTGGCGGACGAGGTGCGCGAGGAGCGTCGCGCGCGCCTGATGGACTTCCAGGAAGACATCTCCACCCAGCGCCTCGAGGCCAAGATCGACCGCGAGATGACCGTGCTCGTCGACGAGGTCGATGAAGAGGGCGCACTCGCGCGCTCCCCGGGCGATGCGCCCGAAGTCGATGGCCTGGTCATCATCCCCGACGGCGAAGGTCTGGCCGCGGGTGACTTCGTACGGGTGCGCATCACCGACTGCGATGTGCACGACCTTTACGCCGAACGCATCGAGTAAGGCCGCCGCCGGCCGGCCGCGGAGGGCGCTGCGGTGAGCGGCGCCGGCGTCCTCGGTGCGGTCGGGCTGGCCCGTGCGAAGCCCGCCGGCGATGGGCCGGTGATCGGCCTCGCGCTCGGCAGCGGCGCGGCGCGCGGCTGGGCCCATCTTGGGGTGCTGCAGGAGCTCGCGTGCGAAGGCATCACGCCCCGGATCATCACGGGCTGCTCGATCGGCGCCTTCGTTGGCGCCGCAGCTGCATCCGGCGACCTCGCCAAGCTGGTGCGCTGGGCCGAGACCCTCAAGTGGCAGGATGTCGTCTCGCTGCTCGACGTGTCGCTGCGCGGCGGCCTGATCAAGGGCCAGAAGCTGATCGACTTCTTCGAGCGCAATTTTGTCGATCGCGACTTCAGCGAACTCGACCAGCGCTTCGCCTGCGTCGCCACCGAACTGTCCACCGGACGCGAGATCTGGCTTCACGAGGGCAGCGTGGCGGCCGCAGTGCGGGCATCGATCGCGCTCCCCGGGCTGATGACGCCGGTGCTCCACGAAGGCCGCATGCTGGTCGATGGCGGCCTGGTCAATCCGGTGCCGGTGTCGCTGTGCAGGGCGATGGGTGCCGACGTGGTGATCGCGGTGGACCTCGGCTCGGACATCGTCGGCCGCGCCTTCCGGCGCTCGGCGGTGGAGCCCGCACCGGTCGAGGAGACCGAGGCTGGCTGGACCGAGCGCCTGCTCGCGCGCTTCGGTTTCGCTGCCGAGGATGTCGGCATGGCGCCGGCGCGCGTACCCGACGGCGCCGAAGTGCTGCCCTCGCTGGTCTCGGTGATCAGCTCGAGCATCAACATCATGCAGGTGCGCATCGCGCGCAGCCGGCTCGCCGGCGAGCCGGCGGACCTGCTGATCGCGCCGCGGGTCAGCCAGCTCGGCCTGATGGACTACCACCGCGCCGACGAGGCGATCGCGGAAGGGGTGGCGGCGGTCGCCCGGGTGCGCCCCCTGTTGCGCGAGCTGCTCGGCACCGCCAGCGAATGAGGACTCAATGACGGATCCGTTGCTCGATACGCTGCGCGCCATCGTCGGCGCGGCTCATGTGCTCGATGTGGCGGCGGACATGGCGCCCTTCCTGAACGACTGGCGCGGACGCTACCACGGCAATGCGCGCGCGGTGGTGCGCCCGCACGATGCCGTCGAGCTGGCCCGGGTGGTCGCCGCCTGCGCGGCGGCGGGCGTGCCGATGGTGCCGCAGGGCGGCAATACCGGTCTGTGCGGTGGCGCAACGCCGCTCGCCGACGGTGCCGCGGTGGTGATCAGCCTGGCGCGCCTGAACCACATCCGCGCCATCGACGCCGACAACGACACGCTCACCGTCGAGGCCGGATGCACGCTCGCCGCGGTGCAGGAGGCGGCGGCGGCGGCCGGGCGCATGTTTCCCCTCGCGCTGGCTTCCGAGGGGAGCTGCATGATTGGGGGCAATTTGTCGACCAATGCGGGCGGGGTGCAGGTCCTGCGCTACGGTAACATGCGCGAGCTGGTCCTCGGCCTCGAGGTGGTGCTGCCCGACGGTCGGGTCTGGGACGGCTTGCGCGGCCTGCGCAAGGACAACACCGGCTATGATCTCAAGCAGCTCTTCATTGGCGCCGAGGGCACCCTCGGCATCGTCACCGCGGCGGTGCTGAAGCTCTTTCCTGCGGTCCGCAGCCGGGCCACCGCCTGGGTGGCAGTGCCCGATCCGGCTGCCGCCGTGCGCCTGCTCGGGCTGTTGCGCGCCGACTGCGGCGAGCGCGTGAGCGCGTTCGAGATTGTCGGACGCGCCGCGCTGGAGCTGGTGCTGCAGCACATTCCCGGTGCGCGCGATCCGCTCGCTGGCACCTCTGCGTGGACGGTGCTGGTGGAGCTCTCCGATCCGGCCGCCGATGCGCCGCTGACGGCGCAACTCGAGGCCGCGCTCACGGCAGCCTTCGACAAGGGGCTGGCGAGTGACGCGGCGCTCGCAGCGAGCGCCGCTCAGGCGCAGGCCTTGTGGGCGTTGCGCGAGAAAATCTCCGAGGCGCAGCGTGTCGAGGGCATCAGCATCAAGCACGACGTCTCGGTACCG
This sequence comes from Thauera sp., assembly GCA_023150215.1. Classification (GTDB taxonomy): domain Bacteria; phylum Pseudomonadota; class Gammaproteobacteria; order Burkholderiales; family Rhodocyclaceae; genus Thauera. The sequence continues at coordinate 9,601 of JAKLLJ010000101.1, forward strand.
CTCAGCCGCATCCCCGAGTTCCTCGCGCGCGCGGGCAGGGCGCTCGCGCAGCGCTGGCCCGACGTGCGCGTAGTGGCCTTCGGTCATATCGGCGACGGCAACCTGCCGACAACCCTGGCTTCATTGCGCTCAGCGGGGAGGTCAACCGCATCGTGCATGACCTGGTGTGCGAGCTCGGGGGCTCGATCTCGGCCGAGCACGGGCTCGGGCAGCTCAAGCGCGACGAGATCCTGCACTACAAGGCGGCGCTGGAGATCGAGCTGATGCAGCGGATCAAGCACGCGCTCGATCCGATGGGGTTGATGAATCCGGGCAAGGTCCTCCGCGACGGTGGCGCGTAGGCAGGACGGCTGCATGAGGCGGGTGCGGGGAAGGGTTCGCGGCTTCCGCCGCTCCTACAAGAAACCACCAAGGCCCGTAGCGCAGTCCGCAATGCGGCCCGAGGCACGGCCCGGAAAGCGGTCAGGGAAGTGCCCCGAGACACGCCCCGAGACACGCCCCGAAATGCGCCCCGAAATGCGCCCGGGAATGCGCCCGGGAATGCGCCCGGGAATGCGCCCGAAATGCGCCCGAAATGCGCCCG
>JAKLLJ010000102.1 GCA_023150215.1 Thauera sp.
GCCACAGGCCGAAACCAGAATCACTCCCAGTCGAGAGCGCCCCGTTTCCACACGTAGATGTAGCCGAGCAGAAGAATACCGAGAAACACGATCATCTCGAAGAAACCAAACAGCCGAATGGACTCATTGGCAGCAATCTCTTTCAGGATGGTTGCCCACGGAAACAGGAAAGCGATTTCGAGATCAAAGAGAATAAAAAGAATAGCCAGAAGATAATAGCGAACGTCAAACTTGATTCGCGCATCTTCAAAAGGCTCGAAGCCGCACTCGAACGGTGACAGCTTTTCGGCGTCAGGCTTGCTGGGGCCAATGATCCAGCCCGCTACGATGGGAATAAAGCCGAACGCAGCTGCAAACAGGATAAAGACAAGGACTGGAAAATAAGATTCCAACATTACTTGAACTCCCGCAACCAAAAGCAGTCATTAGCGCTGCCTGCAAGCAAATGCCCGCTATTGCGGGCAGCTCACTTATTTTATGGTGCCGACGATGAGACTCGAACTCATACGGCTTTCGCCACTACCCCCTCAAGATAGCGTGTCTACCAATTTCACCACGTCGGCGCTTCGTTCTGACAGCGCGATAATTATAAGTGTTTTCCCGCACTGCGCAAAGGGCTCGTTGCCAATTATTTCGGGATCGACTGCGCCGGCGAGGACTCGACCGGGACGGCCGGAGCGGGACTAGTGGCGGGCGCAGTCTGCGCCCCCTCCATGACGCTCGCAGGCGCGGACTGCTTGCTGCTCGCGAGGAAACTCAGCCCCAGGCTGGTGATGAAAAACACCGTCGCCAGCACCGCGGTCGTGCGACTGAGGAAGTTCGCCGAGCCGGACGACCCGAACAGGCTGCCGGAAGCACCACTCCCGAAGGCGGCCCCCATGTCGGCGCCCTTGCCGTGCTGGACCAGCACAAGCCCGATCACACCGATACCGACCAGTACGTGCACGGTCAATACGAGAGAGAAGAGATAGTCACCCATCATGAATCCTGAAAATGAACCAGAGGTAAGAAACTCAGACACCACCACCCGCCGCACGGCTGATGACCATGAAGTCTGCAGCGACGAGCGAGGCACCACCGACCAGTCCGCCATCGACGTCGGGCACCGCGAACAGCGCTGCCGCATTGTCCGCCTTCATGCTGCCGCCGTACAGGAGGCGCACCGCGGCAGCCGCGACCCCCTGCCCTGCAAGCCAGGAACGAATCGCCGCATGCACTTCACCCACCTGCTCCACGCTCGCCGAGCGCCCGATGCCGATCGCCCACACCGGCTCATAGGCAACGACGACCTGCGCCATCGCCGCCACGCCCAACGCATCGAGCACCGCTGCGAGTTGGCGGCCGATCACCGCCATCACCCTGCCCTCGTCACGCTCTGCGAGCGTCTCGCCGACACAGACGATGGGAACGAGACCGTGCGCGAGCGCAGCGCGCGCCTTGCGACCGACCACTGCATCGTCCTCACCGAACAATGCGCGACGCTCCGAGTGGCCGACGATCACATAACGGCAGCCAAACTCCGCAAGCATGCCGGCACTGACCTCACCGGTGTATGCACCCGCCTCGAACTCGGAGACATCCTGCGCACCGAGCGCCACGCCCGCGGGACGCTCCAGCAGTTGCGCGAGGTAAGGGTAAGGCACGCATACCGCCATCTCCACCCCTGGAACCGCCATCAGGCCGTCGAGCAGGTCGCGATTGGCAGCGAGGCTACCGTTCATCTTCCAGTTACCGGCGACGAGTCTGGTCATGGGGCGAGCATTGTCCGTGCGGATAAACCGACGGATTATACGGGCTCGCCGGCAGATGCCGCAATGCGCGCCGGGTTGGGCGCCTGAAGCCTGCGGTCGGGAGGACGATCGAGCAGTCACGGTGCCGCGAGGCGGACGGCGCCGGGTGCCGCAGCGAACACCGTAGCGTGCATGAAAGCACGAAGGGCGTGAGGCGATCGCACTGCACAAAAGCCCGTGGCCTGTGTCGCTCCTACGGGCTCACCGCAGTGTTGCGGTGAGCCCGTAGGAGCGACACAGGCCACGAATTTTTTGCTGCCTGCCCGCACCGGGGTACTGCCGGCAACACCCGGTCCGCCGAAGCGTTCCTCAGCCGAAGCGGCCGGTTATGTAGTCTTCGGTTTCCTTCTTCTTCGGCTTCACGAACAGCTCGTCGGTGACGCCGAACTCGACCATCTCGCCTAGGTACATGTAGGCGGTGTAGTCGGAGATCCGCGCCGCCTGCTGCATGTTGTGAGTCACGATGACGATGGTGAACTCGGCCTTCAGCTCGTCGATCAGCTCCTCGATGCGCGCGGTCGAGATCGGATCGAGCGCCGAGGTCGGCTCGTCGAGCAGGATCACCTCGGGCTTGACCGCGATCCCGCGTGCAATGCACAGGCGCTGCTGCTGACCGCCCGACAGGCTCATGCCGCTCTGCTTGAGCTTGTCCTTGACCTCGTCCCACAGGGCGGCCTTGCGCAGCGCCCACTCGACCCGCTCGTCCATGTCGCTGCTCGAGAGCCTCTCGTGCAATTTCACGCCGAAGGCAATGTTGTCGTAGATCGACATCGGGAACGGCGTCGGCTTCTGGAACACCATGCCGATCTTGGCACGCAGCACGCTGACGTCGATCTCCGAGGCGAGCAGGTTACGACCGTCGAACAGAAGCTGTCCTTCGGCACGCTGCTCCGGATAAAGGTCGTACATGCGGTTGATCGTGCGCAGCAAGGTCGACTTGCCGCAGCCCGACGGCCCGATGAAGGCAGTGCACTTGTGGCGCGCCATCTTGAAGTTGATGTGCTTGAGCGCGTGGAACTTACCGTAATAGAAGTTGAAGTCCTTGAACTCGATTTGCGCGTCGGTGATTTCCATTCTCTTCTCCAATCCCGGCCCGCCATCCTGGCGGGCGCGGATTGCATGCGGCGAATGCCTTAGTTGATCTTCTCGGCGCGCAGGAACACACGCGCAACGATGTTCAGGAGCAGCACGCCCATCGTGATCAGGAATACGCCCGCCCACGCCAGTTCCTGCCAGTTCGTGAAGGGGCTCATCGCGAATTTGAAGATGGTGACCGGGAGGTTCGCCATCGGCTCGTTCAGGTTGAGCGACCAGAACTGGTTGGACAACGCGGTGAAGAGCAGCGGAGCGGTCTCGCCGGCGATACGCGCCACTGCGAGCAACACGCCGGTCAGCACACCCGCCCGCGCTGCACGCAGGGTGACCTTGCTGATCACCACGCTCTTCGGCGCGCCGAGCGCAAACGCCGCCTCGCGCAAGGTGTTGGGAATGAGCTGCAGCATGTTCTCGGTGGTACGCACCACCACCGGCAGCACGATCAGCGCGAGTGCAATCACCCCCGACCAGGCCGAGAATTTGCCCGTCTGTGCGACCACCACCGCATACACGAAGAGACCGATCACGATCGACGGCGCCGATAGCAACAGGTCGTTGATGAAGCGGGTGACGGCCCCCAGCCGGTGGTGACGGCCGTACTCGGCCAGATAGACCCCGGCGAGGATGCCGACTGGCGTCCCGAGCAGCGTGGCGAGCACGACCATGATCAGGCTGCCGACGATCGCGTTGGCAAGGCCACCGGTGTCAGCGCCAGGCGGCGGCGTCATCTCGGTGAAGAGCGATGCCGACAGGCCGGACAGGCCAAGGTCGAGCACGGTCCACAAGATCCAGGCGAGCCAGAACAGACCGAAGGCCATCGCCGACAGTGACAGCGTCAGCGCTACCTGGTTGGTGAGTTTGCGTCTTGCAAGCAGATTCATGTTCGCTCCTGGTCAGCTCTTCGTGCCCTCGCCCTTGGCGAGTTGCAGCAGCAGCAGTTTGGACACCACGAGCACGATCAGCGTGATCACGAACAGGATCAGGCCCAGTTCCATCAGCGCTGCAGTGTGCAGGCCGGGGTCGGCTTCGGCGAACTCGTTGGCGAGCGCCGAGGTGATGCTGTTGCCGGGCGCGAACAGCGAGGCCGAGTCGAGGAAGTTGGTATTGCCGATGACGAAGGTGACCGCCATCGTCTCACCGAGCGCACGCCCGAGACCGAGCATCACGCCACCGATCACGCCATTCTTGGTGTAGGGCAACACCGCGCCCCACATCACTTCCCAGGTCGTGCAACCCACGCCGTAGGCGGACTCCTTCAACATCGGCGGCGTCACCTCGAACACGTCGCGCATCACCGAGGCGACATACGGAATGATCATGATCGCGAGGATGATGCCCGCGCACAGCAGGCCGATGCCCAGCGGCGCACCGGCAAACAGCTTGCCGATCACCGGCACGTGGCCGATCGAGGATTGCAGCGCGGGCTGGATGTACTTCGCGAAAATAGGCGAGAACACCAGCAACCCCCACATGCCGTACACGATCGACGGGATCGCGGCGAGCAGTTCGATCGCGGTGCCGAGCGGGCGGCGCAACCAGGCCGGCGACAGTTCGGTCAGGAAAAGCGCGATGCCGAAGCTGACCGGCACTGCGATCAGCAGCGCGATCACCGAGGTTACGATAGTGCCGTAGATCGGGATCAGCCCGCCGAAGTCCTCCATCGGCGGATTCCATGCGTCCGAGAACAAGAAGCCGATGCCGAAGGCCTGGATACTGGGCCAGGACGCGTAGACGAGCGCGATGATGATCCCGGCAAGAAGGATCAGGGTGAGCCAGGCGAAGGATTTCGCCAAGCCACCGAAAAGCCGGTCGCCCAACTTGCTTGAAGCCGACGATGTGAATCCGGTCGTTTGCATGGAAACACCAGAAAGGGTGGCAGCACCGCTGCCGCCACCCGCCGAAAGGTCACTGCCAAAGGCCCCGGGGGCCTTCGGCTGTACGCTGGGTCGAGCCACGAAACGGGCTCCGACTTACTTGGTCGCGAAGACCGGATTGCCTGCGGCGTCCTTCATCTCACCCCACGAAGCGCGGATCAGATCGACAGTTGCCTTGGGCAGCGGAACGTACTCGAGCTCGAGCGCCATGTCGCCGCCGTTGGCGTAGGCCCACTCGAAGAACTTCAGCGCCTCGGCCGCCTGCGCCGGCTTGTCCTGAACCTTGTGCATCAGGATGAAGGTGGCACTGGTGATCGGCCACGACTTGGCGCCCGGCTCGTTGGTCAGGATCTCGTAGAAAGCCGACTTGGACCAGTCTGCTCCTTCGGCCGCCGCAGCGAACGAATCGGCGCTCGGCTCGACGAACTGCCCTTCCTTGTTCTGCATGATCGCGTGCGAGAGCTTGTTCTGCTTGGCGTAGGCGTACTCGACGTAGCCGATCGAACCTGGCAGACGCTGCACGAAGGCCGAGACGCCCTCGTTGCCCTTGCCACCCAGACCCACCGGCCACTGCACGGCGGTACCTTCACCGACTTTGTCCTTCCACTCGGTCGAGACCTTGGACAGGTAGTTGGTGAACACGAAGGTGGTGCCCGAACCGTCGGCGCGACGCACCACGCCGATATCCTGGTCGGTCAGCTTGAGGTCGGGGTTCAGCGCAACGATCGCCGGATCGTTCCACTTGGTGATCTTGCCGTGGTAGATGCTGGCCAGGAGCTCGCCGGTGAGCTTCATCGCACCCGGCTTCACGCCTTCAAGGTTAACCACCGGCACGACCGCGCCGATCACGGTCGGGAACTGCTGAAGCCCACCCTCGGCGAGCTTTTCCGGGGTCAGGGGCATGTCCGAGGCACCGAAATCGACCGTCTTGGCGCCGATCTGGCGGATACCGCCACCCGATCCGATCGACTGGTAGTTGACGCGGTTGCCGGTCGCCTTCTGATAAGCGTCGGCCCACTTCGCATAGATCGGCGCCGGGAACGTAGCACCGGCGCCAGTGATGTCGGCCGCTTGAGCGTTGACGCCGAACAGGACGGTCGAGCAGGCGGCGAGAGCGAACTTGGTGGAGAAACGCATGTTGACTACCTCGGTTTGAGAGACTGAGCCCGTAAGGTAGCAAGCGATTGTTACAGCCACGTTGCGTGTCATCGAATGGGAAGATTCACCGCTGCCGCTGACGCCGTGATCGCAGTGTCGGGCATCCCCACCCGTTCGCCCCCATCGTTGCTCAGCCGACGGCCTCTTCGACGACGCTGGCGATCTCGCGCGCCAGGCGTTCGACCAGCGCGCTGTCACGCCCCTCCACCATCACCCGCAACAGCGGCTCGGTGCCCGAGGGTCGCAGCAGCACGCGGCCGCTATCGCCCAGGCTCTGCTCCGCGCGCGCCTGTGCGTCGCTGATGCCGGCGTCGGCACGCCAGTCGAAACCGGAAGGTACGCGCACATTGATCAGGCGCTGCGGATAGAAGACCAGGTCGGCGCAAGCCTCGGCGAGACTGATCCCGCGCTGTCGCAGTGAAGCGAGCACCTGCAGCGCCGACACGATGCCATCACCCGTGGTGTGGCGATCGAGGCAGATGATGTGCCCGGAGTTCTCACCACCCAGCTTCCAGCCCCGCTCCTGGAGCAATTCGAGCACATAGCGGTCACCCACCTTGGCACGGGCGAAGGGCGCACCGAGACGCTGGATCGCATGCTCGAAACCGAGATTGCTCATCAAGGTACCGACCACGCCGTCGAGCCGTCCCTCTGCATGGCGTGCGCAGGCCACCACGTAGAGCAGTTTGTCGCCGTCGTAGATCTCGCCCCGATGGTCGACCATCATCAGGCGGTCGGCGTCGCCATCGAGCGCGATGCCCAGATCCGCGCCATGCTTGAGGACGGCCTGACGCAGGTTCTCGGGCCGGGTCGCACCCACGCCATCGTTGATGTTGAGGCCGTTCGGCTCTACACCCACCGGCAATACCTCTGCCCCAAGCTCGTGGAACACTTTCGGTGCAATCTGGTAAGCCGCGCCGTGGGCGCAATCCACCGCGACCCGCATGCCACGCAAATCGAGTTCGTTGGGGAAGGTGCTCTTACAGAACTCGATGTAGCGCCCCGCGGCGTCATCGATCCGACGCGCCCTGCCAAGCCGGGCCGAATCCACGCAATCCATCGGCTCGTCGAGATGGGACTCGATCTCAACTTCCACCGCATCGGGAAGCTTGCTGCCGTCTGCCGAAAAGAACTTGATACCGTTGTCGTAAAACGGATTGTGCGAGGCGGAGATCACCACCCCCGCCTGCAGCCGCAGGGCACGCGTCAGGTAAGCCACCGCCGGGGTCGGGATCGGTCCCGCCAGCATGACGTCGACGCCCGCCGCTGCAAAGCCGGCCTCGAGCGCAGCCTCGAGCATGTAGCCCGAAATCCGCGTGTCCTTGCCGATCAGCACCGCCGGATGCTCGCCCGCAGGCAGCTTCTCGCGGCTCACCAGGGTCACCCCTGCCGCGTAGCCCAGCCTCATCACGAAATCCGGCGTAATCGGCGCTTCGCCGACCTTGCCGCGCACCCCGTCGGTACCGAAATACTTGCGCGCCATCATGACTCCAATGCGTCCGAAAGCGCGAATTATGACACCGACGCGGGTGTGCTGCTCAGCCCCCGCTCACGGTCGCCCGCCACACGGCGAGCGCATCACGCGTGGCGGCGACGTCGTGCACCCGCACGATGGCCGCCCCACGTTGCACTGCAATGAGCGCCGCCGCCACGCTCGCTGCGAGGCGATCGCCCACCGCGCGACCGGTCACAGCACCAAGCATCGATTTGCGCGACATGCCGGCCAGCACCGGCAGGCCGCCCGCGCAAAAACGTGCAAGATCGCGCAGCAGGGCGTAATTATGCTCGACGCGCTTGCCGAAGCCGAACCCCGGATCGAGCACGATGCGCTCGCGTGACACCCCAGCTGATTCGAGCGCCGCCACCCTTTCTCCGAGGAAGCCGAGGACCTCGGCAAGCACGTCACCGTACTCGGGATTGCACTGCATGGTGCGCGGCTCGCCGAGCATGTGCATCACGCACAGGCCCGTGCTCCCCGCTGCGACCGCCTCGACCGCACCGGGCGCGCGAAAGGCGTTGATGTCATTGATCATGTCGGCACCGGCGGTGATCGCTGCCCGCATCACCGCCGGCTTGACGGTATCGATGGACAGCGGCACGTTCCAGCCGCGTGCCGCCTCGACGAAGCGCACCACGCGCTCGAGCTCCTGCGCCTCGGGCACCGGGTCGGACCCCGGCCGAGTCGACTCCGCACCGATATCCAGCAGCTCGGCACCCGACTCGAGTGCCTGTTCTGCGCGCGCAAGCGCGCCTGCGAGGTCACCGCGCAGGCCGTCACCGGAGAAGGAGTCATCGGTCAGATTGATGATTGCCATCACCTTCGGCGCGGAAAGATCGAGCCGGAAACGGCCACACTGCAGGACGGACATCGGAACCTCGTCGAAAGAGCTTGTTCCGCGCCACACGCGCGGCGCAGGCTGAAATTGAAAGGGGCCGGTCGAGCCGGCCCCTTGTCAAAACACGCCGCTGCGATCAGGCGGCAGGCGCCGTCGCAGTCGGTGCGGCCCCCGGTGCATCGTCCTTGGGACGGCTCGGCGGCACGGAAACCGGCTTGGGCGGGCGCGGCGGACGGCCCGCCATGATGTCGTTCACCTGATCGGCATCGATGGTTTCCCACTCGAGCAGCGCCTTGGTCATCGCCTCGACCTTGTCGCTGTTCTCTTCGAGCAGGCGGCGTGCGAGCGAATATTGCTGGTCGATGATGCGGCGGATCTCGGCGTCGACTTTCTGCATCGTCGATTCGGACACGTTGCGGTGTGTGGTGACCTGGCGGCCGAGGAAGATCTCGCCTTCCTCCTCGCCATACACCATCGGCCCGAGCGTATCCGACATGCCCCACTGCGTGACCATGCGGCGCGCAAGATCGGTCGCGCGAGCAAAGTCGTTGGATGCGCCGGTCGTCATCTGCTTCATGAAGATCTCTTCGGCGATCCGCCCGCCAAACAGCACGGTGATTGTCTGCAACAAACGCTCACGATCCTGGCTGTAACGGTCTTCGGTAGGCAGCTGCATCGTCACGCCGAGCGCACGCCCACGCGGAATGATGGTGACCTTGTGCACCGGGTCGGTCTTGTCGAGCAGACGCGCGACCACCGCGTGACCGGACTCGTGATAAGCAGTGTTGCGGCGCTCTTCCTCGGGCATCACCACCGAACGGCGCTCAGCGCCCATCATGATCTTGTCCTTGGCGCGCTCGAAGTCTTCCATGTCGACCAGGCGCTTGTTACCCCGCGCGGCGAACAGCGCAGCCTCGTTCACCAGGTTGGCGAGGTCTGCACCCGCGAAACCCGGCGTGCCGCGCGCCAGCACTTGCGGATCGACGTCCGGTGCGATCGGCACCTTGCGCATGTGCACCTTGAGAATCTGCTCGCGACCACGGATATCGGGCAAGGCCACCACCACCTGGCGGTCGAAACGGCCCGGACGCAACAGGGCCGGGTCAAGCACGTCCGGGCGGTTGGTTGCAGCAACCACGATCACGCCGGCCTGGCCTTCGAAACCGTCCATCTCGACCAGCAGCTGGTTCAGCGTCTGCTCGCGCTCGTCGTTGCCCCCCCCCATGCCGGCGCCACGCTGGCGACCGACCGCATCGATCTCGTCGATGAAGATGATGCACGGCGCCTGCTTCTTGGCTTGCTCGAACATGTCGCGCACGCGCGCCGCACCGACGCCGACGAACATCTCGACGAAGTCGGAACCGGAGATCGAGAAGAACGGCACCTTGGCTTCGCCGGCGATCGCCTTGGCAAGCAGGGTCTTGCCGGTACCCGGCGAGCCCACCATCAGCACGCCCTTGGGAATGCGGCCTCCGAGCTTCTGGAACTTGGACGGATCACGCAGGAACTCGACCAGTTCAAAGACTTCTTCCTTGGCTTCGTCGCAACCGGCCACGTCCGCAAAGGTGATCGTGTTTGCCGACTCATCCAGCATGCGCGCCTTGCTCTTGCCGAAGGAAAACGCGCCCCCCTTACCCCCGCCCTGCATCTGGCGCATGAAAAAGATCCATACGCCGATCAGGAGCAGCATCGGGAACCAGGACACGAAAACGCTGGCGAGGAAGGACTGCTCCTCCTCGGGCTTGCTCGCATTGACCTGAACGCCGTAACGCATCAGGTCGGACACCATCCAGATGTCCTGAACGCCCGGAGTATACACGGTGATCGAGCGCCCCTCCTGGGTGGTCGCCCTCAGCACGCGGCCGTCGATGGTCGCACGCGTGATCTTGCCCGCCTTGGCCTCCTCCAGGAACTGCGAG
>JAKLLJ010000103.1 GCA_023150215.1 Thauera sp.
CGCTGATCGCGCAATTGAAGCGGCGCTATCCGATCGAGGCGGTGGTCGGACACTCCGACATCGCGCCCGGGCGCAAGACCGATCCAGGGCCGTTCTTCGACTGGGTGCGGCTGGAGGCATTGCTTGTCGCGCAGGGTGAGTGAGCGCGCTACGCGTACCCAGGCGTCAAGTTTTGACAAATATACCTGTCAGCGAATACAATTCGACCTCTGTTGCATTGCAGCATTCCTAAATCAATCATCGGTGCGGCGCCTCCCAGTCCCGGGAGACGCAGTTTCATGGACGCTCGCACCGCGGGTCCTGTCGTCTGGTTGCGGCGGCGGGTCTTAACACCTACTGGCGACCGAGTTTCCTGCCCGTCGTGGCGGCCTACCCGCCGTGCGACGTGGACGCTGCCCCAACCAGGCGGCGCCGGGTAGGCCCCACATCCGGGGTCGACCACGGCGGGGCTCAGGCCACAGCATGGAGGACACCATGGAACACGCAACTCGAATCAAGGCGCTCGCGCGTCAGGCGGGCGGAATTGCGCGCAATCTTGCGCACGGAGCCGTCCTTTCCGCTGGTCTGATGGGCATGGGCTGGCTGGGCGACCGGGTCGAAGGGCCTGCAGGCGTCCGCTACAGCGACACCATGGTGCAGCCCGCGCCGACCGTTTCCGAGCTGGCGATGGCGTCAACGCTTGCGTTCGCTGCACCAGCCGAGCGCGTCGTGCCCGGCTGGTACGACAAGCAGGATCGCCAGGCCGTTTCCATGGTGGGGGCAGTCTCTGCGTCCCGGCTTGCGGAGCGCGCGTTGAAGCAGCCCGATGCACCACTGCTGACGCCGGTGTTCCACCAGCCGGCGCTGCGTGACATCGCCGCGCTGGTCGATAACCCTTTCGAGCAGGATGAGGATGCGTTGTCCGACGAGATGGCGCGTGTTCGCGACTGGATCGCCGACACCTACCAGGTGTCGGAGGACACCATCGAGCCGGCGCTGGCCGCAGCCGAAATACACGCCGAGGAACTCGGCTTCGATCCGCTGCTGATCGTCGCGATCATGGCGGTGGAGTCGAGCTTCAACCACCGCGCGGTCAGCAACATGGGCGCACTCGGCTTGATGCAGGTGATCCCGCGCTATCACAAGGACAAGATCGGCCCCAATCGCGGCCGCAACGTCCTCTTCGACCCCGAGGTCAATGTCCGCGTCGGCACCCTGGTGCTGCACGAGGGCCTGCAGCGCTACGGTAGCATGCAGCGCGCGTTGCAGTATTACAACGGCTCGCTCAAGGACCCGAAGGCGCGCTATCCGCGCAAGGTGATGGCGCTGAAGAAGCGCCTGATGCTGATCGCCGGTCGCGACAGCGGCCGCAACGGCGGGCAGTCGAGCTGAGTTTGGCTTCTTGAGGCTACGCGGGCGGGGGTTCGCGGCTTCCGCCGCTCCTACAGGGGGGCGGGTGCTGCGGATTGCTTCGTCGTGTAGGAGCGGCGGGAGCCGCGAACTCGGCGATTCAGCGCCCGGCAAGCGACTTTGAGGCGCCTCGAACGCCTGCGCTCTTCGCTCGGGCGTTTGCTCAATGTCCCAGCGCCCGGATCCGCTCCGCGGCTTCCAGTAACCGAGCGCTATGCGTGGTGTACGCGATGCGCAGGTGGCGGCGCGGCAGGTGATGGCCGAAGTCGAGCCCGGGTGTGGCGGCCACGCCCGCCTCCTCGATCATCCGGCGCGCGAAAGCTGCCGAGTCGTCGGCCAGGGCCGACACGTCGGCATAGACATAGAACGCTCCCTGCGGCTCGGTGGCGATGCCGAAGCCGAGCTCGCGCAGGGCCGGTAGCAATACGTCGCGGCGCTCGGCGAATTCGTGGCGGCGCGCTTCCAGGATCTCGATCGTCCCCGGCGCGAAAGCGGCCAGTGCGGCATGCTGCGCCGGCGCCGACGGCGAGATGAAAAAATGCTGGGCGAGCTTCTCGATCTCGCGCACATAGCCTGCCGGGGCGACCAGCCAGCCGAGTCGCCAGCCGGTCATGCCGAAGTACTTCGAAAAACTGTTCACCACGAACACGTCGTCGGCTGCGTTGAGCACCCGGTCGGCGAGCGCGGTCGCTGACCTCACCCCGTAGCTCAGGCCCTGGTAGATCTCGTCGACCAGCAGCACGCCGCCGCGCGCATGGGTGTTGCGGTGCAGTGCGGCGATCTCGTCGACCGACAGCAGGGTACCGGTGGGGTTGGACGGCGTCGCCACCATCAAGCCGCGCGTACGCTCGCCCCAGGCTGCGTCGACCTGAGCCGGCACGGGCTGGTAGCGGCTCGTGGCGTCGACCGGGAGACCACGCGCCACACCCTCGAAGGCGCGCACCAGGTGGCGGTTGGAGGGATAGCCGGGGTCGGGCAGCAGCCACTCGTCGCCCGCGTCGGTGGTGGCAGCGAGCGCGAGCATCAGCGCGCCCGAGGCACCGGCGGTGACGACGATGCGCTCGGGCGCCACGTCGGCGCCAAGGCGGTCGTGGTAGAAGCGCGCGATCGCCTCGCGCAGTGCCGGCAGGCCGAGCGCGGGAGTGTAATGGACGTCACCGCCGGCGAGGAAGCGGGTGGCGGCCTCGACCACCGGCGCCGGGGTGCCGAAGTCCGGTTCGCCGACCTCCATGTGGATGATGTCGCGCCCCTGCGCCTCGAGTTCGCGCGCGCGGCGCAGCAGTTCCATGACGTGGAAGGGCTGGATGTCGTCGAGGCGGCGTGAGTGGTGCATGGTGGAATCCGATGGTTGAAAAAGCAAAAGCGCCGTGGGGCGCTTTTGCGTCGGTCGTGCGTCCATGTAGGAGCGGCGGAAGCCGCGAATAGGGACTTGGGGCCCTTACCGATGCTTGTCGTTCGCTGCACCGCCCAATTCGCGCCTGCCGGCGCTCCTACATGGAGGGCGGCGATGCAGTTCCCGCGTGGGATGCTTTCGCGTCGATGGTGTTCCCGTGTGGGAGTCGTGCGGCGATGGTGTACATGTAGGAGCGGCGGAAGCCGCGAATGCAGCCTTGCGTTCCGCGACCAAGCCAAGGCGAGCGAAACGTTCGCGGCTGCCGCCGCTCCTGTACGAGGCGACCTCAGTCGGCGTTGAGCGCCAGTTCGAACAGTTCGCGCTTGAGCACGAGCTGACGCGGCAGACGGTCCTGCAGCTTGTCGAACCACTCCTTGTGCGAGTTCAGCTCGGCACGCCAGGCGTCGGCGTCGACCTTGGTCAGGGACTCGAACTCTTCGCGGCTGACGTCCGCGCCGGTCCAGTCGAGATCCTCGAAGCGCGGCATCCAGCCGAGCGCGGTTTCCTTGGCGGCGATCTTGCCCTTGCAGCGATCGACGATCCACTTGAGCACGCGCATGTTGTCGCCGAAGCCCGGCCACATGAACTCGCCCTTTTCGTTCATGCGGAACCAGTTCACGCAGAAGATCTTGGGGGTGTCCTCGACCACGTGGCCCATGCGCAGCCAGTGGTTGAAGTAGTCGCCCATGTGGTAGCCGCAGAAGGGCAGCATCGCGAACGGGTCGCGGCGCACCACGCCCTGCGCGCCGAAGGCGGCGGCGGTGGTCTCCGAGCCGAGCGTCGAGGCCATGTACACGCCGAAGTTCCAGTTGAAGGCCTGGTACACCAGCGGCACGGTGGTGGCGCGGCGGCCGCCGAAGATGAAGGCCGAGATCGGCACGCCGGCCGGATCTTCCCACGCCGGGTCGACCGAGGGGCACTGGCTGGCCGGTGCGGTGAAGCGCGCGTTCGGGTGCGCGGCCTTGCGGCCGGTTTCCTTGGCGATCTCCGGGGTCCAGTCCTTGCCCTGCCAGTCGACCAGGTGGGACGGGGCCTCCTTGGTCATGCCTTCCCACCACACGTCGCCGTCGTCGGTGAGCGCGACGTTGGTGAAGATGATGTTTTCCTTCAGCGTGGCCATCGCGTTGAAGTTGGTCTTCTCGGAGGTGCCGGGGGCGACGCCGAAGTAGCCGTATTCGGGGTTGATGGCGCGGAACTTGCCGTCGGGGCCGGGCTTGATCCAGGCGATGTCGTCGCCGACGGTGGTGATCTTCCAGCCGTCGAAGGACTTCGGCGGGATCAGCATGGCGAAGTTGGTCTTGCCGCAGGCCGAGGGGAAGGCGGCGGCGACGTAGGATTTTTCGCCGTCGGGGGATTCGACGCCGAGGATCAGCATGTGCTCGGCCAGCCAGCCTTCGTCACGTGCCATGGTGGACGCGATGCGCAGCGCGAAGCACTTCTTGCCGAGCAGCGCGTTGCCGCCGTAGCCCGAGCCGTAGGACCAGATCTCGCGCGTTTCGGGGTAGTGCACGATGTACTTGGTCGTGGGGTTGCACGGCCAGCGGCTGTCCTTCTCGCCCTGGGCGAGCGGAGCGCCGACGGTGTGCACGCAGGGCACGAATTCACGGTCGGTGCCGAGCACCTCGATCGCGCCACGGCCCATGCGGGTCATGATGCGCATGTTGGTGACAACGTAAGGGCTGTCGGAGATCTCGACGCCGATGTGGGCGATCGGGCTGCCGAGCGGACCCATCGAGAACGGGATCACGTACATGGTGCGGCCATGCATGCAGCCCTTGAACAGGCCGTTCAGGGTCTCGCGCATCACCGCCGGGTCTTCCCAGTTGTTGGTGGGGCCGGCGTCGCCCTTGTTCTGCGAGCAGATGAAGGTGCGATCCTCGACGCGGGCGACGTCGGAGGGGTCGGACCAGGCGAGGAAGGAGTTCTTGCGCTTTTCCGGGTTCAGCTTGATCAGCATGCCGGATTCGACCATTTCGGCGCACAGGCGGTCGTATTCTTCCTGGGAGCCGTCGCACCAGACCACGCGGTCGGGCTCGGTGAGCGCGGCGATCTCGCCGACCCACTTCTTCAGGCCTTCGTGGCGGACGTATTCGGGGGCAGCGGCGATGGCCGCCTGGGCGTGGTTCTGAGACATGTGTACAGCTCTCCCGTGCTGTGATGCGAAACCATTCCCGTCGGTCGGCCATCGTGGACAACATGTTGCTGCCCGGCCGGCGGGCTGCGGGGCGCAAGGCGCCCGTGTCGCTTCCACCCGGTAGGGGACGGGCGGTCGCTAAAAGACCATAATTATGCCACGGCGAAGCTCGGTCGTTGCGCAAGACCTGCGAGCAATTGCAGCGGAATGCGCTTGCGGAATTCGGGCTTTTCATATCGCAGATCGGGTTTCCACAATATGAAAAGTCATCGAAACTTGCTATGGTTCCATAATCCCGCATGCGTGATCGACGGCCGGATCGGGTCGTGCCCGGCGGACGCGCGGGGCGGGCACATCAGGAACAGGACGAGACAGGAACAAGACCATGGATGAATTGCTTCGCAGCGCCGCACTCGACTACCACCGCTATCCGACGCCCGGAAAGATCTCGGTGACCCCCACCAAGGTGCTCTCCAATCAGCGCGACCTGTCGCTGGCCTATTCGCCCGGCGTCGCCGCGGCCTGCGACGCGATCGTCGAAGACCCGGCGCAGGCGGCCGAACTCACCGCGCGCTCCAACCTGATCGGCGTGGTCACCAATGGGACCGCGGTGCTCGGCCTGGGCAACATCGGCCCGCTCGCCGCCAAGCCGGTGATGGAAGGCAAGGGCGTGCTGTTCAAGAAATTCGCCGGCATCGACGTGTTCGACCTCGAGATCGACGAGCCTGACGCCGACAAGCTGATCGACATGATCGCCGCGCTCGAGCCTACCTTCGGCGGCATCAACCTCGAGGACATCAAGGCCCCCGAGTGCTTCTACATCGAGGCGAAGCTGCGCGAGCGCATGAAGATCCCGGTCTTCCATGACGACCAGCACGGCACCGCGATCGTGGTCGGCGCCGCGGTGTTGAACGGCCTGCACCTGCAGGGCAAGGACCTGAAGACGATCAAGCTGGTGACGTCCGGCGCCGGCGCCGCCGCGCTCGCCTGCCTGGGCCTGCTGGTCAAGCTCGGCGTGCCGGTCGAGAACATCTGGGTCACCGACATCGAGGGCGTGGTGTACGAAGGCCGTACCACGCTGATGGACCCGATCAAGGCGCGCTACGCCAAGAAGACCGACGCCAGGAAGCTCGCCGAGGTCATGGAAGGCGCCGACGTGTTTCTGGGGCTTTCGGCTGGCGGCGTGGTGAAGGGCGAGATGGTGGCGAAGATGGCGCCCAATCCGCTGATCCTGGCGCTCGCCAACCCGACGCCCGAGATCCTCCCCGACGAGGTCAAGAAGGTGCGCGCCGACGCGATCATCGCCACCGGCCGTTCGGATTACCCGAACCAGGTCAACAACGTGCTGTGTTTCCCGTTCATCTTCCGCGGTGCGCTGGATGTGGGCGCGACCACCATCACCGACGAGATGCAGCTCGCCGCGGTGAAGGCCATCGCCGAACTCGCGCGCGTCGAGCAGAGCGACATCGTCGCCGCCGCCTACGGCGAGAAGGTCGGCGGCTTCGGCCCCGAATACATCATCCCGCGCCCCTTCGATCCGCGCCTGATCGTCAAGATCGCACCCGCGGTGGCCGAGGCCGGCATGGCCTCGGGCGTGGCCACCCGGCCGATCACCGACTGGCATGCCTACCGCGGCCAGCTCAACAACTTCGTGTGGCACTCCGGCCTGATCATGAAGCCGGTGTTCGCCGCCGCGCGCGAGAACCCGAAGCGCATCATCTTCTCGGAAGGCGAATCCGAGAAGGTGCTGCGTGCGGTGCAGCAGGTGGTGGACGAGGGCCTGGCGCGCCCGATCCTGATCGGCCGGCCGGACGTGGTCATGCACAACATCGAGCGCTTCGGCCTGCGCATGGCGGTCGATCGCGACTACGAACTGGTCAATCCGGACTCGGATCCGCGCTTCAACCAGTTGTGGCAGCACTACCATGCGCTGATGGAGCGCAAGGGCGTGTCGGTGGAGTACGCGAAGAAGGAAGTCCGCCGCCGCACCACGCTGATCGGCTCGCTGCTGCTCAAGTTCGGCTACGGCGACGGCCTCATCTGCGGCACCTACGGCATGCACCGCCTGCACCTCGATTTCATCGAGACGGTGCTTGGCCGCCGTCCGGGGGTGAATAACTTCTACACGGTGAACCTCGTCACCCTGCCCGAACGCACGCTGTTCCTCGCCGACACCTACGTCAATTACGACCCGTCCGCCGAGCAGGTGGTCGAGATGACGCTGCTCGCGGCCGACGAAATGAAGCGCTTCGGCATCGAGCCGCGGGTGGCGCTGCTGTCGCATTCGTCCTTCGGCTCGGCCGATTCGCCGACCGCGGAGAAGATGCGCGCCGCGCTGCACCTGCTGCACGAGCACCACCCCGAGCTGCAGGTGGAAGGCGAGATGCACGGCGACTCGGCGCTCGACGCCAAGCATCGGCTGCAGATCTTCCCCAATGCGCGCATGCGCGAGGATGCCAACCTGCTGATCTTCCCGACGCTCGATGCCGCCAACATCGCCTTCAACCTGCTGAAGAACGCAGCCGGGGAAGGCGTGACCATCGGCCCGATCCTGCTCGGCGCAGCCAAGCCGGTGCATGTGCTGACCCCTTCGGCGACCGTGCGCCGCATCATCAACATGACCGCGCTCACCGTGGTCGAGGCCGGTCAGGCTCAAGATTGAACTGTGGGTCGGCCCTTCGCGCCTCGGATGACCGTGAGCGGCCGCAGGTGAGCTTCAAGGCCTGTCGTTCGCATGAATGTTGCCTTCAGGTTAATCATGGTTTGAACGAGAGCGCGCGCTCGGAGCACCACTAGTCCATACATTGCAGTCACCCGCTACACCAATGGACTGGAGACAACTGATGAAAAACTATCGCATCGCAACCATCCCTGGCGACGGTATCGGCAAGGAGGTCATACCGGCGGCACGTACAGTGCTTGAATCCCTGGCTGCGCAGCAGAATGCGTTCAGCCTCGAGTTCGAGGACTTCGACTGGGGGGGTGACTACCACCGCAAGCACGGCGTGATGATGCCCGAGAACGGTCTCGACGCCCTGCGCCAGAAGGACGCGATTCTGTTCGGCTCGGCCGGTGATCCCGACATCCCGGATCACATCACGCTGTGGGGTCTGCGTCTGAAGATCTGCCAGGGCTTCGACCAGTACGCCAACATCCGGCCGACGCGCATCCTGCCGGGTATCGATGCACCGCTCAAGCGCTGCCGTCCCCAGGATCTCGACTGGGTGATCGTGCGCGAGAACTCCGAGGGCGAGTATTCGGGCGTCGGCGGGCGGGTGCACCAGGGCCACCCGATCGAGGCTGCAACCGACGTTTCCGTAATGACGCGTGTCGGTGTCGAGCGCATCCTGCGCTTCGCCTTCAAGCTGGCCCAGTCGCGGCCGCGCAGGCAGCTGACCGTGATCACCAAGAGCAACGCCCAGCGTCACGCGATGGTCATGTGGGACGAGATCGCTACGGAAATTGCGCGTGAGTTCCCCGACGTCACCTGGGACAAGGAACTGGTCGATGCCGCAACCGCGCGCATGGTGAACCGCCCGGCCTCGCTGGACACCATTGTCGCTACCAACCTCCACGCCGACATTCTCAGCGATCTTGCCGCCGCACTGGCTGGCAGCCTGGGTATCGCGCCCACCGGCAACATCGATCCCGAGCGGCGTTACCCCTCCATGTTCGAACCGATCCACGGCTCTGCCTTCGACATCATGGGCAAGGGCCTGGCCAACCCGGTCGGTTCGTTCTGGTCGGCGGTGCTGATGCTCGAGCATCTCGGGGAACCTGCCGCGGCTGCGCGCCTGATGCAGGCCATCGAGCATGTCACTGCGAATCCTGCCCTGCATACCGGCGACCTCGGTGGCACGGCGAAGACCGCGGACGTGACCCGCGCCGTATGCGAGTTTCTGGCCAGCGCGAAGCCGCCAGCCGCCTGACGCGAAGCGCCGGCGCTTCGCGCGCCGAGCTGAGCAAATCCAACACGAAAGAGACGGGTAGCCCGGCTTTCACGGCCGAACCGCCCGACGCGCACCCTTCATGACGCGAAGCGCGTCAGGGGGGCGCTACGCCCAAAAAAGGAGGAAACCTCGATGAGTCCCATGGAAATCACCCTGCTGCTGCTTCTATTCGCGGCAGTGATGTTCGTCTGGGAGAAGATCCCGCTCGCACTGACTTCGGTGATCGTCTGTCTGTCGCTCGTGCTGACGGGCGTGCTCGATGCCAAGGTCGCGTTCAACGGCTTCATCAACACCAACGTCATTCTGTTCGTTGCCATGTTCATCGTCGGTGGCGCACTGTTCGAGACCGGGATGGCGAACAGGATTGGCGGGCTGGTGACCCGGTTCGCCAAGACAGAGCGCCAGTTGATCGTCGCCATCATGCTGATCGTCGGCTTGCTGTCCGGTGTGCTGTCCAACACCGGCACCGCCGCCGTATTGATCCCGGTCGTCATCGGTATTGCGGCCAAATCCGGCTTCGCGCGCTCACGCCTGTTGATGCCGCTGGTATTCGCGGCGGCCATGGGTGGAAACCTCACCCTGATTGGCGCACCTGGAAACCTGATCGCGCAAAGTGCGTTGCAGCCCATGGGGGCGGAATTCGGCTTCTTCGAGTACGCCAAGATCGGCTTGCCGATGCTGTTGTGCGGCATTGCGTACTTCGCCTTGTTTGGTCATCGCCTGCTGCCGGCTGGCAACAACTCGGCCGACCCCTACGACGATACGCACAGTGGCAAGACCGACTACTCGCATGTGCCGAAGTGGAAGCAATACACCTCGCTCGGGATCCTGTTGGCAAGCATCGCCGGCATGATCTTCGAGCGCAGCATCGGCATTCCGCTGCACATCATCGGCTCGGTGGGCGCGGTGCTGATCGTGCTGACCGGCGTGCTCACCGAGAAGCAGGCCTACAAGGCGAT
>JAKLLJ010000104.1 GCA_023150215.1 Thauera sp.
CCGGTCGACGGGGTGGGCTTCGAGATCAGCGCCGGCGAGACCTTCGCCTTGCTCGGCGAATCTGGCTGCGGCAAGTCGATGACCGCACTCGCGCTCACCCGCCTGCTGCCCGACGGCGGTCGTATCGCGGGCGGCAGCGTGCGGCTGGCCGGCGAGGCCTTGCTCGCGCTGCCTGAGGCAGCGATGCGCCGTGTGCGTGGCGGGCAGATCGGCATGATCTTCCAGGAGCCGTCGACCAGCCTCAATCCGGTGATGAGCGTGGGGGCGCAGATCGTCGAGGCGCTTGCCGCCCATGGCCTGCGCGGCGAGGCGGCGCGTGCCGAGGCCTGCCGGCTGCTCGCCGCGGTCGGCATCCCCGATCCGCAGCGCCGGCTCGCAGAATTCCCCTTCCAGTTCTCCGGTGGCATGAAGCAGCGCGTGATGATCGCGATTGCGCTCGCCGGGCGTCCGCGGCTGTTGATCGCGGACGAGCCGACCACCGCGCTCGACGTGACCATCCAGGCCCAGGTGCTCGCGCTGCTCGCCGACATCCAGCAGCGCGAAGGCATGGCGATGCTGCTGATCACCCACGATCTCGGCGTGGTCGCGCGCGCGGCCCACCGCGTCGGCGTGATGTACGCCGGCCAGGTGGTGGAGACCGGTTCGCGCGCAGCCTTCTTCGCCGCGCCGCTGCACCCGTATTCGCGCAAGCTGTTCGCCGCGCTGCCCGATGCCGGCAAGCGCGGCAGTGCGCTCGATGCACCGGTGGGGGGCGTGCCGCTGCCCGACCGCCACTTCGCCGGCTGTCGCTTCGCCGAGCGCTGCGCGGCTGCCTTCGATCGCTGCGACGAGGAGGCGCCGGGTTGGCACCGCGTCGGTGCGCAGACGGTGCGCTGTCACCTCTACGAAGGGGTGGCGGTGCCGCGTCCGCTCGAGGCCGCGGGCGAGGGCGCGCCGCAAGCGATCATCCGGCGCGCCGGCCAGGCGGTGCTCGAGGTGCGTGACCTGGCGGTGCATTTCCCGGTCCGCAAGGGCTTGTTCAAGCGCACCGTCGGTCATGTGCGGGCGGTGGATGGCGTCAGCCTGCGCCTGGCGCCCGGGCGCACGCTCGCCTTGGTCGGCGAATCCGGCTGCGGGAAGACGACGGTGGGCAAGGCGATCCTGCGCCTGATCGAACCCACCGCCGGCGAGCTGCGGCTCGATGGCGAGCGCTACGACGCCCTGCCACCCGGCGCGCTGCAGCCCCTGCGGCGTGCGGTGCAGATGGTGTTCCAGGACCCGTTCGCCTCGCTCAACCCGCGCATGCGGGTGGGCGAGATCATCGAGGAGGGGCTGGCCGCGCTCGGCATCGGTGCCGATGCGCGTGAACGGCGAGCGCGGGTGGTGGACCTGCTCGAACGCGTGGGCCTCGCCGGCGAGATGCGCTGGCGCCATCCGCACGAGTTCTCCGGTGGCCAGCGTCAGCGCATCGCGGTGGCGCGCGCGCTCGCGGTGGGGCCACGGGTGATCGTGTGCGACGAGCCCACCAGCGCGCTCGATGTGTCGGTGCAGGCGCAACTGCTCAACCTGATGCGCGAACTGCAGCGCGATGAAGGGCTCGCCTACCTCTTCATCACCCACAACCTCGCGGTGGTCGAGTACCTCGCCGACGATGTCGCGGTGATGTACCTGGGCCGCATCGTCGAGGAGGGCCCGCTCGAGCGTGTACTTCGCGTGCGCGCGCATCCGTACACGCGCGCGCTGCTTGCCGCGGTGCCCCGCATCGGCGGCGAAGACGAAGCGGGGCGTGCAGGCGCAGCAGTGTCGGGTACTGCGGTCGAGTTGCCATCACCGCTCGCGCCGCCCGTCGGCTGCCACTTCCACCCGCGCTGCGCGCAGGCCACGGACGTGTGCCGGATGCGCTATCCGGAACCGGTCGAGCTCGGCCATGGGCACCGGGTGCGCTGCCACTGGCCGCTCACCGGCGCCGCGTGAGGCAGCGGCCTCACGCTCTTGCAGCATGCATCGCGCCTGCAGGCGAACGGCGCGCGCTGGTGTTCGGGGTGGGGCAAACGTTCGCGCCTTCCGGCGCTCCTACACGTGAGCAACGCGCGGTGGTGTTCCTGTAGGAGCGGCGGCAGCCGCGAACCCCGTCCCTCCCGATGTAGGCGCGGCGGCAGCCGCCGCGAACTTTTGCGGCCTTCCCGGGTTCGCTGCGTGTCGCCCGGGCGTGAGCGGCTCAGCGCCCCTTGCGCCGCTTGGGCGGGCGCTTGTCGCCGGGGCGGGGCTTGGCCTTGGGGGTTTTCAAGCGAGGTTCGCCGCTGCGCGCGCCGCTCGTGTTGAGCTTGAGGCCAGGCTGGCGGGCGGCCGTGGCAGCAAGCGGGAGCAGGCTGGTCACCTCGAGCGCGCCGTCCGGATCGATGCCGTCGGGCACCAGCAGTGAATAGCCTTCGCCCGGCTGGCTGCCCGGGCCGAGGCCGTTGAGCTTGCGCAGCTCGGCCGAGCTCAGGCCGTGGCGGGCGGCGACCGCCTCGAGGGTCTCGCCTGCGGCCATCACGTGCATCCGCCATTCGCCGTCGTCCTCGTCGAGTTCGGCGAGGCCTTGCTGCAATTGTTCGGCGCGGTCGGTGGGCACGATGAAGATCTGCCCCGGCGTGGTGACCGCGGGGCGATTGAAGCTCGGGTTGAGGGCGAGGAACTCGTCCAGCGGCATCCCGGAGAGCTTCGCCGCCGTGGCGAGGTCCACGCCGATCGGCGCCTCCACGCTGACGAAGTGCAGTTCGTTGGCCACGTAGGGCAGTTCGAAGTGGAAGAGCTCGGGCTCGGAGACGATGTTCTTGATCGCCTGCAGCTTGGGTACGTAGTTGCGCGTCTCGTCGGGCATGCGCAGGTGCTCGTATTCGAGCGGCAGGCCGTCCTCGGCGTTGCGCTTGAGCGCGCGCTGCACCGCGCCTTCGCCCCAGTTGTAGGAGGCGAGCGCGAGGTGCCAGTCGCCGTGCATCTCGTAGATGCGCTGCAGGTAGTCGAGCGCGGCGTTGGTGGAAGCGATGACGTCGCGGCGCTCGTCCACCCAGTGGTCCTGCGTGAGGTTGTAGTGCTTGCCGGTCGAGGGAATGAACTGCCATAGCCCGGAGGCGTGCGCGCGTGAGTAGGCCATCGGGTTGTAGCTGCTCTCGACCATCGGCAGCAGCGCGAGCTCGGTCGGCATGCCGCGGCGTTCGAGCTCGTCGACGATGTAGTAGAGGTAGCGGCCGCCGCGCTCGAACACCTGCTTGAGGAAGCGCGGGCGGTTGAGGTAGAAGCTTTGCTGGTCCATCACCCGCTTGCTGTCGAGGTCGGCCATGCCGAAGCCGCGCCGGATGCGGTCCCAGATGTCGTTGGCGTCGCGGGTGAGGTCGAGCGTCAGCACGCGGGCGGCTTCGGGCGACTCGGCAAGCTGCGGCGGGGTCATGCCCGTGGGGCTCGCGCTGCCCGTGCCTGCGCGCAAGGTGCTCGTCGCTGCTTGAGGTGTGGCGGGCGAGTCACTTTCCTGCGCGCCTGCGGTGCCGGGGACGTGGATGAAGGCGAGCACGCACACGGACAGCGCGGCGCGCGCAATGGCGGTGCGCACCGGCGCACCACGGCAATAGGAAGGGGTCATTGGCGCTCAGAAACTGTCCTTCCACGCCCGCAGATCCGCGAGGCATTCGAGCGCATCCTGCGGCCGGCGGCCGGCATGGGCGGCGACGGTGTCGATCACCCCAGGCTGGTCGCAGCGCAGAAAGGGATTGATCGCACGTTCGCGGCCGATGGTGCTCGGCAGGGTCGGTTCGCCGCGCGCGCGCAGCGCCTCGCAGTGCGCCGCCCAGGCGTCGCGCTCGGGGTTGTGGGGCTCCGCGACGCGGGCGAAGGCGAGGTTGGACAGCGTGTATTCGTGGGTGCAATACACCCGGGTGTCGGGGGGTAGCGCGGCCAGGCGAGCGAGCGAGTGCTGCATCTGGGCCGGGCTGCCTTCGAAGAGCCGGCCGCAGCCGGCGGAAAAGAGCGTGTCGCCGCAGAACACCAGGCCGGGTTCGCTGTCGATGCCGACGAAGGCGATATGGCCGGCGGTGTGGCCGGGCACCTCGAGCACGCGCAGCGCGATGCCCGGGCTGGCGATGCGGATCTCGTCACCGTCGAACACCGGGTGGTCGACCTGCTCGATCGCCTCGCC
This sequence comes from Thauera sp., assembly GCA_023150215.1. Classification (GTDB taxonomy): domain Bacteria; phylum Pseudomonadota; class Gammaproteobacteria; order Burkholderiales; family Rhodocyclaceae; genus Thauera. The sequence continues at coordinate 4,151 of JAKLLJ010000104.1, forward strand.
GGCCGGGCCGAAGACCGGCACGCCGCGCCGGGCCAGCAGCGCGGCAAGGCCGCCGGTGTGGTCGGGGTGGTGGTGGGTGACGAGGATGGCGCCGAGTTCGAGACCGAGGTGACGCAGCGCGTCCTCGACCGCGACGGCGTCGCCGGGATCGACCACGAGCGCATGGCGGCCGTCATGGACGAGCCAGATATAGTTATCGCGGAAGGCGGGAACGGGGATAATCTTCATTTCGCGAATTGTGAGGGCCTGAGTGCCGATGTCAATCCTCCGGTTCGAAGACTGGCTGCAGACCGCGCAAGGGCGCTACCTGCTCGACTGGGAACAGGGCACGCTCGACCACCTCGTAGCGGATGTTTTCGGCTACTACGCAGTGCAGGTCGGCTTGCCTGGCATTGATCTCCTGCGCGCCAACCGCATGCCGTGCAGGTTGTCCTGCGGCTGTGCCGGGCGGGACCTGCGCTGCAGCGAATTCGAGCTGCCGTTCGCCACTGCCAGCCTCGACCTGGTCCTGCTGCCGCATGTGCTGGAGTTTTCCGCCCATCCACATCGCGTGCTGCGCGAGGTCGAGCGGGTGCTGGTGCCCGAAGGCAGCGTGGTGATCAGCGGCCTCAATCCGCTCAGCCTGTGGGGCGCGCGCAAGCTCCTGGCGCGCCGCGATGCGGGGGCGCCGTGGAGCGGGCACTATCGCTCGGCGATGCGCATCCGTGACTGGTTGACCCTGCTCGGTTTCGAGGTGCAGGCGAGCATGTTCGGCTGCTATGCGCCGCCGTTGCGCTCGCCGCAGTGGCAGGAGCGCTGGCGCTTCGCCGATCGAGCCGGGGCGCGCTGGTGGCCGGTGCTCGGTGCTGGCTACCTGCTGCACGGGATCAAGCGTGTGCAGGGCATGCGCCTGATCACGCCACACTGGCGCGGCCGCAAGGCCACATCGAAAAGACTTTCGCCGGTCGCCCAGCGCGACGGCTCGACGAGGAACATGCAGTAGCCATGGAAGAAGTGGATATCTATACCGACGGGGCGTGTAGCGGCAACCCGGGCCCCGGGGGCTGGGGCGCGATCTTGCGTGCGGGCATGCACGAGAAGGAAATCTGGGGCGGCGAGCCGGCGACGACCAATAACCGCATGGAGCTGCTCGCCGTCATCCGCGCGCTCGATGCGCTCAAGCGCCCGGTGGCGGCGCGCGTGCACACCGACAGCCAGTACGTGCAGAAGGGGATCTCGGAGTGGATCCATGGCTGGAAGGCACGTGGCTGGAAAACTGCTTCCAAAGAGCCGGTCAAGAACGCCGACTTGTGGCGGGCGCTCGATGAGGCTGCCGCGCGCCACCAGGTGAAGTGGCTGTGGGTGCGGGGGCATTCGGGGCACCCCGAGAACGAACGCGCCGACGCGCTCGCGCGGCGTGGCGTGGACGCAGTGCGGCGCGGCGGCGCGGCGGTACAGGGCTGAGGGAGCGAAACATGAGACAGGTCGTACTCGACACCGAAACCACCGGCCTCGACTGGCGCAACGGCGACCGGGTCATCGAGATCGGCTGCATCGAGCTGCTCGATCGCAGCCTCACCGGCCGCCACTACCACGCATATATCAACCCCGAGCGCGGCATCGACGCCGAGGCGGTGGCGGTGCACGGCATCACCGCGGATTTCCTCGCCGACAAGCCGAAGTTCGCCCACATCGTTGAGGACTTCGAGGACTTCGTGCGCGATGCGGAGCTGGTCATCCACAACGCCAGCTTCGACGTCGGCTTCCTCGATCACGAGCTCGATCGGCTGGGGCGCGGCAAGCTGTCGACCTTGTGCGCGGGGGTGATCGATACGCTCAGGCTGGCCAAGGAGCAGAACCCGGGCAAGAAGGCCTCGCTCGATGCGCTGTGCGACCGCTACGAGATCGACAACGCGCACCGCGAGCTGCATGGCGCGCTGCTCGATGCGGAACTGCTCGCCGAGGTCTACCTGGCCATGACGCGCGGCCAGGAGAGCCTGATGATCGGCCTCGAGGACGAACCGGCCGCGCGCGAAACGGACGCCGATGGCGCCCCCGTGTTGCGCGCTGCAGTGAAGGTTTTGCGCCCGGATGCGAGCGAGCAGCAGGCCCACGATGCAGTGCTGGCCGACATCGCCAAGGCGAACAAGGGCCTGTGCCTGTGGTTGGCGCCCGCGCCGGAGGCAGCGGGCTGATTATCGACTGGGCGGCGGCGCGGGGCGGTGCGCCTCAACCCTCCTCACGTCGCACCCTTTCGAGGCCCTTGAGGATGTCATGGCGCGAGAGCTGGCCGATCAGGCGCGCGCCTTCGACGACCGGCAGGCTGGCGTAGTGCTTGGCGAGGAACACCTCGATCGCGTCGATCAGGCTGGCATCGGCCGCGATCGAGGTGACGTCGCGGCTCATGAAGTCTTCGACCGTGCCTTCGTCGCGGCGAAAATACGAGGCATCGAGCGCCGCCTTGAGGCAGTCCTTTTCGGACAGGAAACCCACCACGCGGCGGTTTTCATCGACCACCGGGGCACCGCTCAGGCCGTGCTTGACGAGCAGGCTCACCGCCTTGAGCAGGTCGGTCGTCGGCGAAAAGGCGAGGCGGTCGCCGGCCATGTAGTCCTTGACGAACAGGGAACCGAGCATGATGTCTCCCGGGGAGTCAGTGTTGTTGTTGTTCGGTCTGCGCCGCCTGCATGCGCGCCTGTCTTTTGGAGCAGGGCTTCTTGCAGCCGAACTCGCAGTCCATGCCCATTGAACCCATGCCGCCGCAACTGCCGGCGATCGGCTTGCGGCCGAACATGACGCCGATGGCCATCGCCGCGATGACGATGGCGACGACGACGAGGGTGATCAGGAAAGTGTTCATTTTTGGAGCCTTTTCGATTGCGGGCGACGCGCTGCCCTCAACGCGTGGACAATAACGCGGCGGGCGGGGTTCTGGCCATGGGTGCGGGCGTGGGGATTGCGGTAAGCGGGTTTACCCGGGCGGGAGCGGAAGGGCGCCGGTGACGGTGCGACGGATGTACGCGCGGAACGGGCACGGGGGCGGGGGGCAGGACGATGGCGGGAGGAAAAGTTCGCGGCTTCCGCCGCTCCTACAGAAAGCCGCCGCCTCCCAAGCGCCCCCTCTGCAACCCACTGTAGGAGCGGCGGAAGCCGCGAACCCGCGCGTTTCCCCCGCCACCGCGATTCAACGCCCCGGCCCGTGCGCCCCGCTACAGGAGCGCCGCAAGCCGCGCACTTTGGCTTCGGCTCTACAGGCGCAACACGCCGCCCGGCATGCTGCCGGCGGCCTCCAGCCGGGTGACCGTGGGCAGCAGGTCGAGGCCGGTCTCAGCCTTGAGCGTGCGGGCACGCTCGCGCAGCTCATCCGCGCTGCGCTCGATCGGGTCGCCAGCCGCGCCGAAGGCGACCACGTTGCCGCTGTCGCAGGACGGAAAGGCCAGCGCGCGATCGTCGTAGGCGCGCACGATGCGCTCCAGGCTGGTCTTGTAGCCGCGCGAGCGACCGAACAGGTTCACGGCCATGACCCCGCGCGCCGACAGCCGGGCGCGCAAGGCCTGGTGGAAAGGCTCGGTGTCGAGGACGCCGGCGCGGGCGTTGCGATCGAAACCGTCGACCAGCACGTAGTCCCATTGCTGATCGTGCTCGAGCACGTATTGCGCGCCGCAGCCGATGTGGATCGAGAAGCGCGCGTCCTCGGCCGGCAGCTTGAAGAACTGGCGGGCGGCGGCGACCACCGCGGGGGCGATCTCGATCACGCGGATCTTCGCCTGCGGCAGATGGTGATGCATGAAGCGCGCGAGTGAGGCCGCGCCCAGGCCGATGATCAGCACCTTGCGCGGCCAGTGCCCGCCGTCGGCGGCAAGGCCGTCGCGCAGCAGCAGGCCGGCCATCATCTCGCCGGTGTAGGCGAGCTCAAGGGCATGGGGCTTGCGGATGCGCATCGCGCCCTGGATCCAGTCGGAGCCGAAGTGCAGGTAGCGCACGCCGGCTTCTTCGGAGATGTCGATCGGCGGGTTCATGTGTTGCGGTCTCCGGCCAGGCGCTTGAGGGCGTAGAGGCGTTCCAGCGCCTCGCGCGGGCTCAGTGCATCGGGGTCGATGTCGGCGAGCGCGCTGAGCACCGGGTGCGACAGCGGCGCGTCCTCCGGCTCGGGCAGGGCGGCGAAGAGGTCGGCCTGCGGGCCGGCGTCGATCTCGCGGTTCTCCAGCGCGCGCAGCCGCCGCTTGGCGTCTCGGATCACCGTCGCCGGGATGCCGGCGAGCGCCGCGACCTCGATACCGTAGCTCTGGCTCGCCGGGCCTTCTTCCAGCGCATGCAGGAAGACGATGCGGTGGCCGTGCTCGACCGCGTCCAAGTGCACGTTGGCGCACTCGGGGTAGTCGGCGTTGAGCCGGGTGAGCTCGAAGTAATGGGTGGCAAACAGCGTCAGCGAGCGCGACTTTTCCAGCAGGTGGCGGGCGATCGCGAACGCGAGCGCGAGGCCGTCGAAGGTCGAGGTGCCGCGGCCGATCTCGTCCATCAGCACCAGGCTGTGCGCGGTGGCGCCGTGCAGGATGGCGGCGGCCTCGGTCATCTCGACCATGAAGGTGGAGCGCCCGGAGGCGAGGTCGTCGGAGGCGCCGATGCGGGTGAAGATGGCATCCAGCGGGCCGAGCTCGGCGGCGTCGGCGGGCACGAAGCTGCCGACGTGGGCGAGCAGGCAGATCAGCGCCACCTGGCGCATGAACGTCGATTTGCCGCCCATGTTGGGGCCGGTGATCATCAGCATGCGGCGGGTGGCGCCCAGCCGGGCGTCGTTGCGGATGAAGTGCTCGACCTGGCGCTCGACCACCGGATGGCGGCCGCCGACGATGGCCAGCCCCGGCATATCGACGAAGCGCGGCTGCACGTAGCCGTGGCGCAGCGCGGCCTCGGCGTAGGCGGCGAGGCCGTCGAGCAGGGCCAGCGCGCGCGCGATGCGCTGCAGCGCCGGGATGTGGGCGGCGAGTACGTCCAGCACCTGATCGAAGAGCAGCTTCTCGCGTGCCAGCGCGCGTTCGTTGGCCGACAGCGCCTTGTCCTCGAAGGCCTTGAGCTCCGGCGTGATGTAGCGTTCGGCGTTCTTCAGGGTCTGGCGGCGGCGGTAGTCGTCGGGCACCTTGTCGGCGTTGGCGCGGCTGACCTCGATGTAGAAGCCGTGCACCTTGTTGAACTCGACCTTGAGCCCGGGGATGCCGCTGCGCTCGCGCTCGCGGGTCTCCAGCGCCATGAGGAATTCGCCGCAATTGGTCTGGATGCCGCGCAGTTCGTCGAGCTCGGTGTCAAAGCCGGGGGCGATCACGCCGCCGTCGCGCACCATGGCGGCGGGCTCGGCGGCGATGGCTTGCTGCAGCAGGGCGAGCGGCTCGGGGGCGATGGCGAGCGCGCCGACGATCTCGGCGAGCAGCGGCGCGGCGTCCTCGTCGGTCCAGGCGACGTGCTGGTAGCCGGGGCAGACGCCGGTCAGCCGGAGAATCGCGAGCCGGAGGCGATGGCCATCGCGCCGGAAGAGCCACCTGTAGTCGCAGGCGTCGTCCTGCCAGTAGCATTCCGACGACTGGGAGGTCTCCAGGCCGTCGAGCGCGGCGATCAGCCCGGCCTGGGCGGGACC
>JAKLLJ010000105.1 GCA_023150215.1 Thauera sp.
CGCACGCTGCCCGAGATCATCCAGGAGATGCTCGTCGCCACGACCTCCGAGCGCCAGGGCCGGGCCATCGACCAGGACCAGGCCGGGAGCATGGAGAAGAAGAAGCAGGAGGGCTACTTCTGATGGCCGCCGGCGAGCACCTGTCGGGCCGGCCGGCCGGGACCACGGCAGCCGACGTCGAAGCCTACCTGGCACGGCACCGGCAGAAGAGCCTGCTGCGCTTCATCACCTGCGGCAGCGTGGACGACGGCAAGAGCACGCTGATCGGGCGCCTGCTCTACGAGTCGAAGATGCTCTTCGAGGACCAGCTCGCCGCGGTCGAGGCCGACTCGAAGAAGTACGGCACCCAGGGCGAGGCGATCGACTTCGCGCTGCTGGTCGATGGCCTGGCCGCCGAGCGCGAGCAGGGCATCACGATCGACGTCGCGTATCGCTTCTTCTCCACCGACAAGCGCAAGTTCATCGTCGCCGACACCCCAGGCCACGAGCAGTACACCCGCAACATGGTCACCGGGGCCTCGACCGCGGACGTCGCGGTGGTGATGGTCGATGCACGCAAGGGCGTGCTCACGCAAACCCGCCGCCACAGCTACCTGGTGAACCTGCTCGGCATCCGCCGCATCGTGGTGGCGATCAACAAGATGGACCTCGTCGGCTACGCCGAGAACGTCTTCCGCCGCATCGTCGAGGACTACTCGGCCTTCGCCCGCCAGCTTGGCATCGAGGACGTCTGCTTCATCCCGATGTCCGCGTTCAAGGGCGACAACATCACCGAGCCGAGCGCCGCCATGCCCTGGTACCACGGCGCCACGCTGATGGGCTATCTCGAGACCGTGGAGGTCGACGAGTCGGTGATGCAACTCGCCCCGTTCCGCCTGCCGGTGCAGTGGGTGAACCGTCCGAACCTCGATTTCCGCGGCTTCGCCGGCACCATCGCCGGCGGCGCGATCCGCCCGGGCGACCGCGTGCGCGTGCAGCCCTCGGGGCGCGAGAGCACGGTGGCGCGCATCGTCACCCGCGACGGCGACCTGGCGCAGGCGGTGGCCGGGCAGTCGATCACGATCACGCTCGCCGACGAGATCGACATCTCGCGCGGCGACGTGATCTCGACCGTGGCGGCGCCGGCCGAGATCGCCGACCAGTTCGAATGCACGATCGTGTGGATGCACGACGAGCCGATGTTCGCCGGCCGCCCCTACCTGCTCAAGATCGGCACGCGCACGGTGAGTGCGACCGTCACCGACATCAAGTACCAGGTCAATGTGAATACCCTCGAGCACGCCGCGGCGAAGACGCTCGAGCTCAACGCGATCGGCGTGTGCAACCTCGGCCTCGATCGCGCGATTGCCTTCGACCCCTACCGCGTCAATCGCGACACCGGCGGCTTCATCCTCATCGACCGCCTCACCAACAACACGGTCGGCGCCGGCCTGCTGCACTTCGCGCTGCGCCGCGCGCACAACATCCACATGCAGCACGTCGATGTGGACAAGGCCGCGCGGGCCGCAATCAAGCACCAGAAGGGCTGCGTGCTGTGGCTCACCGGGCTGTCGGGCGCCGGCAAGTCATCGATCGGCAACCTGGTCGAGAAGAGGCTGCATGCGCTCGGCCATCACACCTACCTGCTCGATGGCGACAACGTGCGCCACGGCCTCAACAAGGACCTCGGCTTCACCGACGCGGACCGGGTGGAGAACATCCGCCGCGTCGCCGAGGTCGCCAAGCTGATGGTCGATGCCGGCTTGATCGTGCTCACCGCCTTCATCTCGCCCTTCCGCTCCGAGCGCAGGATGGCGCGCAACCTGGTCGAGGGCGACGAGTTCGTCGAGATCTTCGTCGACACGCCGCTCGAGGTCGCCGAGCAGCGCGACGTCAAGGGCCTGTACCGCAAGGCGCGGCGCGGCGACCTGAAGAACTTCACCGGCATCGACTCGCCTTACGAAGCGCCCGAGACGCCGGAGATCCACATCGAGGCCGCGCGCTGCACGGTGGAGCAGGCCGCCGGCCAGGTGCTCGACTACCTGACGCGCAGCGGCCTGATCGAGTCCGGCGGCCGGCCCGGCTGATCGCGTCGCAAGCGGTTCGCGGCTGCCGCCGCTCCTACAGGAACCACCGACGGCGATCGCCGTCGGTGGGGCGATCGCCGTCGATGCGACGATCGCCGTCGGTGGGGCGATCATCGCTGCGCTGTAGGAGCGGCGGCAGCCGCGAACAGGGCGTGGTGGCGATCGGCGTGTGCTTGGGAGCTTTACCGCCGCATTCGCGCCTGCCGGCGCTCCTACAGAAAACCGCCGCGTGTGTGGAGCGATGTAGGAGCGGCGGAAGCCGCGAGCCTTTGCAGCCGACCCGCCGCGCCCTTCGACCCTCAAAACACCTCGCCACCTCGGGGGCTCGGTCGCGCGCGCCGTTGACCTTCCTATCTTGGCAAGGTTTACAGTGCATTCCATCCCGGACTTCCGCGAGGAGCTGCACCATGAACGCCCCCACATCCACCGCTGCAACCGATACCGTTCGCACGCTCAACATCGCCGGCATGACCTGCGCCTCGTGCGTGGCCCACGTCGAGCGTGCCCTGATGAAGGTCGAAGGCGTCCAGGCGGCGAGCGTCAACCTCGCCACCGAGACCGCCACAGTGACCGCGCCCGCCACGGTGCCCTTGTCGGCGCTGATCGACGCGGTCGCCAAGGCTGGCTATGAAGTTCGGCGCGACACGCTCGAGCTCGACATCGAGGGCATGAGCTGCGCCGCCTGTGTCGGCCGCGTCGAGAAGGTGCTGCAGCGCGTGCCGGGCGTGGTGAGCGCGAACGTGAACCTGGCCGCGCGCCGCGCCCATGTGGAACTCGCCGGCAGCGTGCCGACCGCGGCGCTGGTTGCGGCAGTGCAGAAGGCCGGCTTCGGCGCGACGCCGGCCGCCGAGGTGAGCGAGGGCGCGCGCGAGGCCGATGCCGCCGCCGAGGAGACCGCGCTGCGGCGCGCGGTGTGGATCGCGGTGGCGCTGACGCTGCCGGTGTTCGTGCTCGAGATGGGCTCGCACCTGATCCCGGGCATGCACGACTGGGTGATGGCGACGATCGGCCACCGCACGAGCTGGCTGCTGCAGTTCGTGCTCACCAGCGCGGTGATGTTCGGCCCCGGGCTGCGCTTCTTCCGCAAGGGCGTGCCCGCGCTGCTGCGCGGTGCGCCGGACATGAACGCGCTGGTGGCGATGGGCACCGCGGCGGCCTGGGGCTATTCGGTGCTGGCCTTGTTCGCGCCCGCGCTGCTGCCGGCGGGCACGGTCAATGTGTATTTCGAGGCCGCGGCGGTGATCATCACCCTGATCCTGATCGGGCGGCTGCTCGAAGCGCGTGCGCGCGGCAAGACCAGCGATGCGATTCGCCGCCTGATGCGCATCCAGCCGCGCACCGCGCGCGTGCGCCGCGGCGCCGAGGGGGTGGAGATCCCGATCGGCGAGGTCGTGGTGGGCGACGTGGTCGAGGTGCGCCCGGGCGAGAAGGTGCCGGTGGACGGCGTCGTGCTGGAAGGCCACTCGGTGGTCGACGAGTCGATGATCACCGGCGAGTCGGTGCCGGTGGAGAAAGGCGTCGGCGCGACCGTGGTCGGCGGCACGCTCAACACCCGCGGCGCCTTCGCCTTCCGCGCCACCCGCGTCGGCGCCGACACCGTGCTCGCGCAGATCGTGCGCATGGTCGAGACCGCGCAGGGCGCCAAACTGCCGATCCAGGCGCTGGTGGACAAGGTGACGATGGTGTTCGTGCCGGTGGTGATGGGCGTGGCGGCGCTCACCTTCCTCGCCTGGCTGGTGTTCGGCGCGGCCTGGCTGGCGGAGGATGTCCCGGCGCTGAGCTTCGCGCTGGTCAACGCGGTGGCGGTGCTGATCGTCGCCTGCCCGTGCGCGATGGGGCTGGCGACGCCGACCTCGATCATGGTCGCCACCGGGCGCGCCGCGCAGATGGGCGTGCTGTTCCGCAAGGGCGACGCGCTGCAGCTGCTGCGCGACGCCGAGGTGGTGGCGGTGGACAAGACCGGCACGCTCACCGTGGGCAAGCCGCAGCTCACCGACCTGGTGGTCGCCGACGGCATCAAACGCGCCGAGGTGCTGGCGCTGGTGGCCGCGGTCGAGCGCCGCTCCGAGCATCCGATCGCCGAGGCCATCGTCGCCGCCGCACGCGCCGAAGGGCTGGCGCTGGACGAGGCGGAAGGGTTCGAGGCCGACGCCGGCCATGGTGTGAGCGCAACGGTGGCGGGCCGACGGGTGGCGGTCGGCGCAGACCGCCTGATGCGTCGGCTTGACCTGGAGGTGGGCGAATTCGCCGCCACCGCCGCGCGCCTTGGTGACGAGGGCAAGTCGCCGCTCTACGCCGCGATCGACGGCCGCCTGGCGGCGATCATCGCGGTCGCCGATCCGCTCAAGCCGAGCTCGGCGGCGGCGGTGAAGGCGCTGCACGACTTGGGCCTGAAGGTGGCGATGATCACCGGCGACAACGAACGCACCGCGCGCGCCATCGCCCGCCAGGCCGGCATCGACGAGGTGATCGCGGAAGTGCTGCCGGATGGCAAGGTGGTGGCGCTGCGCAGGCTGGCGGAGGGAGGCGGCTTCGGCGGCGCATCGACCGGCGTGGCGTCGGGCTTTGCGGGCTCGGTCCAGTCGATGTCCGGCACTGCCGGGGCGGCGGGATCGGCGGGCGCAGGCGCGCGTCGCCGCGTCGCCTTCGTCGGCGACGGCATCAACGATGCGCCGGCGCTCGCCGAGGCCGATGTCGGCATCGCGATCGGCACCGGCACCGACGTCGCAATCGAGAGCGCCGACGTGGTGCTGATGTCGGGCGACCTGATGGGCGTGCCGCGCGCGATCGCGCTGTCGCGGGCGACGATGCGCAACATCCGGCAGAACCTGTTCTGGGCCTTCGCCTACAACAGCGCGCTCATCCCGCTCGCCGCGGGGATGTTCTACCCGGCCTTCGGCGCGCTGCTGTCGCCGGTGTTCGCGGCGGCGGCGATGTCGATGTCGAGCGTGTTCGTGCTCGGCAATGCGCTGCGCCTGCGCCGCTTTGGCGCGGGGGCGGTGCAGGCATAGCGGTGGCGCGCGGGTCTGCCGATCTGCGCAGGCGGCAAGGGTTCGCGGCTTCCGCCGCTCCTACACCCCCGCCCAGGGCGCTACGAGCGCGCCACCGGTTCCGGTAGGAGCGGCGGCAGCCGCGAGCCTTTCCAGGCGCCACGAGCCTCGCCGCCGGTTCCGGTAGGAGCGGCGGCAGCCGCGAGCTTTGACAGCGGCCCCGCGGCGAACGCATGCAATCTGATGAGGAGGACGAGCACATGATGAACATCGGCAAGGCGGCCGCCGCTTCGGGCGTGTCGGCAAAGATGATCCGCTACTACGAGTCGATCGGCCTGCTGGCGGCGGCGCGGCGCACCGACGCGGGCTACCGCGCCTATAGCGACGAGGACGTGCATGTGCTGCGCTTCATCCGCCGCGCGCGCGATCTCGGTTTCGCGGTGGCGGGCATCGCCGAGCTGCTCGCGCTGTGGCGCGACCAGGGGCGGGCGAGCGCGGACGTGAAGCGTGTCGCGCTCGCACACGTCGCCGAGCTCGAACGCAAGATCGCGCAACTGCAGGGCATGGCCGATACGCTGCGCGCGCTTGCCGAGCACTGCCACGGCGACGCGCGCCCGGACTGCCCCATCCTCACCGACCTCGATGCGGGCGGCGGGCGCTGACCGGCATCAGGGAGGGTGACGGGGCGATGCCGGGTAGTGGCGCGGCGGGTTACCATCCGACCCCCATCCCTCGATAGAAGCACGCTGAATGCAAACAGACCTCGCCGACGAACCCCGGAAGGCCATCGTCGCCTCGGTGCAACGCCCCAACGTCGGCGACGCCGAGTTCGAAGCTTCGCTCGCCGAGCTGCGCGAGCTGGCGAAGACCCTCGGCTACCGGGTGGTGCACACCTTCACCCAGAAGCGCGCCGGTTTCGACGCCACCGGCTATCTCGGGGTCGGCAAGCGCCAGGAGGTGCGCGAGTTCGTGGCCGCCCAGGCCGGCTTCGACGCCGCGCCGACGGACACCGTGCCGCGCACCGGCGCGATCGAGGCGCTGCTGGTCGACCACGAGATCTCGCCCTCGCAGGCGCGCAACCTCGAGCTCGAGACCGGCTGCGAGGTGATGGACCGGACCATGGTCATCCTCGAGATCTTCCACCGCAACGCGCGCTCGCGCGCGGCCAAGGCGCAGGTGGAGATCGCCCGCCTGGGCTACATGGCGCCGCGCCTGCGCGAAGCCGCCAAGCTTGCCGGGCCGCAGGGACGGCAGCGCAGCGGCGTGGGCGGTCGCGGTGCCGGCGAGTCGCATACCGAGCTCGATCGCCGCAAGATTCGCGACCGCATCGCCGAGCTGCAACTGGAGATCGTCGCGATGGAGGCCGAGCGCAAGACCCAGCGCGCGCGCCGCCAGGGTCGCCAGAGCCCGGCCAGCGTGGCGCTGGTCGGCTACACCAATGCGGGCAAATCCACGCTGATGCGCGCGCTCACGGGCAGCGAGGTGCTGGTCGCCAACAAGCTCTTCGCCACGCTCGACACCACCGTGCGCACGCTCTACCCCGAGAGCGTGCCGCGGGTGCTGGTCAGTGACACCGTCGGCTTCATCAAGAACCTGCCGCACGGGCTGGTGGCCTCGTTCAAATCCACCCTGGACGAGGCCCTGGACGCCGGCCTGCTGCTGCACGTGATCGACGCCAGCGATCCCGGCTTCGAGCGCCAGCTCGAAGTCACCGACACCGTCCTGGCAGAAATCAGTGCCGACGCGGTGCCGCGCATCCGCGTCTTCAACAAGATCGACCACGTTGGCGACGCCGCAGCGCAGGCCGAATGCGCCACCGCACTGCGCGCGAACTACCCCGGCTGCATCGTCATGAGCGCGCGCCGGCCGGACGAGGTGGCCAAGCTGCGGCAGACGATCGTCGCGTTCTTCCAACAGGACCTGGTCGAGGCGGAGCTGTTGCTGCCGTGGTCGGCGCAGCAGCAGCGCAAGGAGATCTACGCCAATTGCGAGGTGCTAGAGGAAAGGGCGGAGGATGAGGGGGCGGTCTTCAGGCTGCGTGGGGAGCCCGATACCGTCGAGCGCTTGCGCGCGCAATTTGCCCTGGCGCGTTGACGACGCATTGACTCATCCGTGGTGTTGCCGGGTAGGTTGATGCCAGGGTGCTTGCCTCACGTAACGTGCGTCGGCTTGGACTATCCAGCCGCAGCAATAGAACGTGACGAGGCGAGTGAGCATGGCAACACGCAAGGAATCGAGGACGCGCATTTGCTGCGCTTCGTCCACTGCGCGCGCTCGCCGAACACTGCCATGGCGACGCGCGCCCTGATTGCCCGATCCTGGCGGATATCGGGCAGATCGGTGATATCGACCATGAGGGTATCCATCGAGATGTTGCCGATCAGCGACAGGGCGATGCCGTCGCAGTGGGCGACGCCCCGGTTGCTCAGGCCGCGCAGGTAGCCGTCGGCGTAGCCCACCGCCACCGTCGCGATGCGCGAGGCGCGCGACGCCGTCCAGGAGTGCGCGTAGCCGACCGACGTGCCGGCGGCAATGCTGCGCGTATGCAGCACCTTGCCCTGCAGGCTGTTGAGCACCGGCCGCAGCCCGTGGCGGACAAACTCGCCCTCGGCGCCCGGATGGGCGCCGTGCAGGACATGAAGCGCCGCGTCGTCGGGTATCAGCGGACGCAGGGCGATACCCTCGTTGAGATGCGCGATGAAGAACTGCCTGCAGCCAGCGCGGTACAGGGCAGGCGCCACCTGCGCCGCACCCAGGCATCAGGCGTCGGCCTTGACCCCTGCGGCGCATTCGCCGCTGCGCGGCCTGGCCTCGAGGCTGCGCCAGTTGTCGCACAGGGCACCGAGATCGATGCTCAGACGGGCACCGGAGGAGGCGAGTCGGTCTTGGGTCATGACCGTTGCCCGGCAGGTGTTCCGGTCCGCTTGCGGTCGCGCTCGTACTTCGCCCAGTATTCCTGGGTCAGACGGACTACGACGGGCGAGAGCAGAAGCAGCGAGATCAAGTTGGGCAGGGCCATGAAGGCGTTCAGCGTATCCGCCAGCAGCCAGACGAAATCGAGCTGGGTGACCGCGCCCACCAGCACGAAGAGCGTCCACACCACGCGGTAGGGAACTTCCACCGAGGTGCCCACCAGGTATTCCCAGCACTTTTCGCCGTAATAGGCCCAGCCGAGTATCGTGGTGAAGGCGAAGATGGTGATGGCGATGGCCAGGAACTGCCCGCCGAAGCCGGGGAAGGCCGCGTCGAAGCCGGCGGCAGTCAGGGCCGCGCCCTTGAGGCCGCCATTCCAGACGCCGGTGACGAGCAGCACGAGGGCGGTCATCGTGCACACGATGATGGTGTCGATGAAGGTGCCCATCATGCCCACCAGTCCCGACTCCACCGCGTTCTTGGTCTGGCCGGCGGCCTGGGCGATACCGGCGGTGCCGAGGCCGGCTTCGTTGGAGAAGATGCCGCGGGCAACGCCGTAGCGGATCGCCATCATCACCGCCGCGCCCGTGAAGCCGCCGGTGGCAGCAACCGGATTGAAGGCACTGTCGATGATCAGGACGAAGGCGCCGGGAATCTGGTCGGCGTACATGCCGAGCACGATCAGCGAGGCGACGACATAGCCGACACACATGAAGGGAACGAGCTTCTCGGCCACTGCCCCGATGCGCTTGACGCCGCCGAGCAGCACGAAGCCGGTGCATACGGCCATGACGATGCCGGAAATCCAGGGGTCGATGCCGAATGCACCATCGAGCGCACCGGCAATGCTGTTCGACTGGACCATGTTGCCGATGCCGAAGCCGGCCAGACCGCCGAAGATGGCAAAGGCGGCGCCGAGCCAGCGCCAGTGCCTGCCGAGGCCGTTCTTGATCGCGTACATCGGACCACCGACTTGCTCGCCGCGGTCATCCGTCTCGCGGTAATGCACCGCCAGCAGCACTTCTGCGTACTTGGTGGCCATGCCGACCAGTGCCGTCATCCACATCCAGAACACAGCCCCCGGGCCGCCGATGGCGATGGCCGTGGCCACGCCGGCGATGTTGCCGGTGCCGACCGTCGCCGCCAGCGCCGTCATCAGCGCGGCATAGGGGGTGATCTCGCCCGGCGCACCGGGTACGGCCTTGCGGCCGCGCCAGACCATCGCGAAGCCGGCAGGAATCCGGGTCAGCGGCATGCATTTCAGGCGCAGTTGCAGGAACAGGCCGGTGCCGAGAATGGCGACCAGCATCGGCGGGCCCCAGACGATGTCGTTGATCGCCATGATGAATTGAGTCAATGTCTCCAAGATCCTCTCCTTTGTCGAGTTTGGCTGCTCAGGCAGCAATGCGGGCGACGACTTCGATTTCGACCAGGACGTCACGCGGCAGGCGCGCCACCTGCACGGTCGAGCGCGCCGGCTTGTGGCTGCCGAATCGCCGCTCGTACACCGCATTCAGGCGAGCGAAGTCGTTCAGGTCCTGGACGAAGACGGTGGTCTTGACCACCTGCGTCAGCGACGCGCCAGCCGCTGCAAGGACGGCGGCCAGGTTGTCGAAGACCTGTTCGGTCTGGCTTTCGATTTCGCTGCCGGCCAGCTGACCGGCTGCGGTGAGCGGAATCTGCCCGGATGTGAACAGCCAGCCGTCGGCCACGATGGCCTGGGCGTAGGGACCGATGGCGGCGGGCGCCTCGTTGGTCGAGATGACGCGCATGAAAGGACCTCCTTG
>JAKLLJ010000106.1 GCA_023150215.1 Thauera sp.
AGACCGTGCGCCAGCTCGAGTTCTCGATGTTCGACCTGCGCCTGCACGGCGAGGTGGATGCAAGCGCCGGCCCGGTCCCGATCGAGCGTGTGATGGCCCTGCTCGCAGAGGTGCGCTGCGAAGTGGCGGTGATGATCCCGCCCGCCTGGCACCGCTTCCCGCACAGCTTCTCGCACATCTTCGCCGGCGGCTACGCGGCAGGCTACTACAGCTACAAGTGGGCCGAGGTGCTGTCGGCCGACGCCTTCGCCGCCTTCGAGGAGGCCGGCGCCGGCCGTGGCAGCCTGCTCGACCCCGAAACTGGCGAACGCTTCTGGCGCGAGATCCTCGCCGTCGGCGGCAGCCGCCCGGCACTCGACTCCTTCAAGGCCTTCCGCGGCCGCGAACCGAAGGTCGACGCGCTGCTGCGTCACAGCGGCATGGTGGCGCGGTCATGAAGATCGCCACCTGGAACGTCAATTCCCTGAAGGTCCGCCTGCCCCAGGTCCTCGACTGGCTGGTCGCCCACCAGCCCGACGCGCTCTGCCTGCAGGAGCTCAAGCTCGAGGACAAGGCTTTCCCGGCTGCCGAACTGGAGGCGGCCGGCTATCACGCGGTCTTCATCGGCCAGAAGACCTACAACGGCGTCGCCATCCTGAGCCCGCAACCTATCGACGAGGCCACCGTGGTGCGCAACATCCCCGGCTTCGCGGATGAGCAGAAGCGCCTCATCGCCGCCACCCTCTCTGGCGTGCGCGTGGTGTGCGGCTACTTCCCCAACGGCCAGGCGGTGGGCTCGGACAAGTTCGAGTACAAGCTGCGCTGGCTCGCCGCGCTCACCGACTGGCTGCGCGAGGAACTCAAGACGCACGAGCGCCTGGTGCTGGCAGGCGACTTCAACATTGCCCCCGATGCCCGTGACGCCCATCCCGACTGGAAGGACGAGATCCACGTGTCGGAACCCGAGCGCGCGGCCTTCCGCGCGCTGCAGGAGCTCGGCCTGATCGATGCCTTCCGCCTCTTCGAGCAGCCCGAGCGCGCGTTCTCGTGGTGGGACTACCGCATGATGGCGTTCCGCCGCAACTTCGGCCTGCGCATCGACCACCTGCTGGTGTCGCCCGCGCTGCGCGCGGCCTGCCGCAGCTGCGTGGTGGACAAGGAACCGCGCCGGCTGGAGCGTCCGTCGGACCATGCGCCGGTGGTGCTGGAGTTCGCCCGGTGATGGCGTCCCGCACGGTCACCATCTGTACGAGGATGCGCCGATGAGTTCGCAAACCGCCCCTGCCCCCGCACCACGCGCCGAAGTCGAGCGCTTGGAAAGCTGCTATCCGGTGCTGTCGGCGCTATCGGCCCCGGCACGCGGCCTCCTGCTCAAGAGCGCGCAATGGATGCGTGTGCCCGCGGGCGCGATGCTGTTCGACGACCGCCAGGCCTGCGAGGGCTTCCCCTTCGTGGTCGAGGGCTCGGTGCGCGTCAGCAAGTGCGCGCCGAGCGGGCGCGAACTGCCCCTGTACCGCGTTGGGGCGGGGGAAACCTGCATCATTTCGTCGTCCTGCCTGCTCGGCCACGAGGACTACAACGCGCGCGGCGTCACCGAGTCCGACACGCTGCTGATGCTGCTGCCGAAAGCCGTGTTCGACGACATGATGGGCGAGCGCCCGTTCCGCGACTTCGTCTTCCACCTCTTCGCCGAACGCATCGCCGACCTGATGCAGCTGATCGAGGAGGTCGCCTTCCGCAAGCTCGACCAGCGCCTGGCCGCGCTGCTGCTGGGCAAGGGTCGCGTGCTGCACGTCACCCACCAGCAGCTCGCCGACGAACTCGGCAGCGTGCGCGAGATCGTCAGCCGGCTGCTCAAGGGATTTGCCGAACAGGAACTGGTACGCCTGGGCCGCGAGCAAGTGGAGATCATCGACGCCGCGGGGCTACGTCACCTGGCGCATACCGGGTCTTTCAAACCGTAAGCGAGACGTGGCCGGTGGGCGCGTCTCGAGCCGCGAACCAAGCCTTCTCACGCGCGCGGCGCAGCGCTCAAGCCGCCTTGGAAATCTCCCCGCCCGCACGGACACAATTGCGCCCGGCGTGCTTCGCCGCATAAACCGCCCGGTCGGCCTCCTCGAGCAGCTGGTCGAAATCCCGCGCGTCGTCGGCCGAGCGCACCGCCACCCCGATGCTGATGGTGAGCGGGACAAGGCCGCCTTCCGGCAGGGAGAAAGACGACTGCTCCACCGCACACCGCAGCTTTTCTGCGACCTGCAGTGCGTCGTCCAGGCCGACATCGGACAACATCACGGTGAACTCCTCGCCACCGAAGCGGCCCACCAGATCGGTCACCCTGAGCGCGCTGGACAGCACATTCGCAATCAGGCGCAGGCATCCATCACCGACAAGGTGGCCGAATTGGTCGTTGACGCGCTTGAAATGGTCGACGTCGACGAGCAGCAGCGCCAGGCTGCCCTGCCTCGCCTGCTGGCGCGCGACCTCGAGATCGAAGCGGGAGCGGAATTTGCGGCGATTGGCCAAGCCAGTCATCGGATCGTGCAGCGCCATCTGCTCGAGTTCGCGCTGGGCGAGCGTGAGCTCGGTGACGTCGACATCGACCCCGCGATAGCCGGCGAAGCGTCCGCCCTCGCCGAAAACCGGCTGCGCACTCGATGACAGCCAGACGGTGGCGCCATCGGCACGGCGCGCGGCAAGCGTGCAGCGCTCGATGACCGCGTGCGCACGAATCGATGCCAGCTTCTCGCACGGGGCCGCGGGGTCGAGGCACTCACGGTCGCACTGCGCGGTGCAGAACTGCTTGCCGCGCTCGGTGCCCAGCACCTGCTCGTCGGCGACCCCGAGAATCTTCTTCATCCCCTGCACAAAGGTGTAGCGCCCGTCCGATCCGGTTTCCCAGATGAAGGTCGGGGAAAAATTGACCGCATCGCTCATCAGGTCGCGCACGCGCCGGATCGTCTCGGCATTGCGCACGCGATCGGTGATGTCGGTATAGGTCGTGACGAAACCGACCGACTGCCCGCCCTCGTGGACAACCCGTCCCTCGATCTCCAGGACGCCCCCGTCACCGCGCTTGCGCTCGAGCCGATGGCGCTCGAAGCGGCTGGCGAGTTCGACCATCTGCCGCACCTTCTCGTCCGGGTCAACGTCGCCGTATTCGCCACGCTCGGCGTTGAAGCGGATCACGTCCGCAAAGCGCGTTCCGGGAGTCAAGAATCCGTCCGGCAGATCGAGCAGGTTCACGAAGGCACGGTTCCAGAGCACGACCTGGAGCGCTTCGTCGACCACTGAAACCCCCTGCGGCAGCGCATTGACGACCGCGTCGAGATAGCTGGCGCTGCGCCGGGCTTCCTCTTCGGCTCGCTTGCGCTCGGTGATGTCGGTGTAGATGCTGACGAAGCCGCCGTCGGGCAGAGGATTGCCGCGAATCTCCAGCGTTCGTCCGTTCGGCCGCTTCCGTTCGAACGCATGGGGCTCGCGCAGCCGCGCACGCCCGACGACGGACACCGCGAGCTGCTCGGGGTCGCCGGCACCGTACTCGCCCCGGCGCGCATTGAAGAGTGCAAGCTCGCCGAGCGATGGCAGGCCCGCCTCGAACAGTGAATCGGGGAACTCGAGCAGTTCGCGGAACTGCCGGTTGCAAAGCACCATGTTGAAATCGCGATCGAAAAGGCTGATCCCGCTCGGCATGAAGTCCACGATCGCCTGCAGCGCCTCGAGTGTCGATGGCCTCATCACGGTACGGCTCGTCTGCGTGTCCGGCATTGTCTCCCCCTCATGCTGTTCTTCGTTTTTATGGGTCAGATCGACCCGGGATCATGACGAACGCGAGCACCCAGCACAATCGCCGGCAAGTGCTGCAGGCGGAAATTCAACGCCCAACGTGAATTCGGTCACGCCGAACCACGGGCCGGCGCAGGCGCGACAGGCCGCGACAGAAAGATCCGCTCTGTAACCGGAGTTACAGACCCGGGATCGCGGAACGTGCTTCAATCACTCCACTGTCCCGTGCCCATTAGGAGAAACGCATGAAAACCAACGTTGGTGGTCCCGACAAGATGCTCCGTATCGTCGCAGGCATCGCCCTGATCGCCTGGGCCGTGTTCGGCGGACCGGTGTGGGCGTGGATCGGCATCGTCCCGCTCGCCACCGGCCTGCTCGGCTGGTGCCCGGCCTACACCCTGCTCGGCATGAACACCTGCCCGCTCAGCAAGAAGTAAGCCGCCTGCCCTGCACAGGCGACAACAAGCCGGCCACGCGCCGGCTTGTTGTCGCCTCAGGCCTCACGCACCCGAACACCGGTTCGCGATCGCGACGAACTGATCCACCGCGAGTCGCTCGCCACGCAGCCCGGCGTCGATGCCGAGCGCGGCCAGGCCAGCCTCGTCGATGAACTCGCGCAGCGTGTTGCGCAAGGTCTTGCGGCGCTGGCCGAACGCCGCGGCGACGATGCGTCCGAGCAACGCCTCGTCCTTCGCCGCGAGTTGATCAGCCGGCAGCGGCGCCAGCCGCACGATGCTCGACATCACCTTGGGCGCCGGCCGGAACGCGCCCGGCGGCACATCGAACAGCCGCCCCATGCGGAAACGGTACTGCAGCATCACCGACAGCCGCCCGTACTCTTCGGTGCCCGGCTCGGCCACCATGCGCATCACCACCTCCTTCTGCAGCATGAAGGTCATGTCCTTGACCTTGTCGGCGAAGCCGGCGAGATGAAACAGGATCGGCGTGGAGATGTTGTACGGCAGGTTGCCGACGATGCGCAGCGTCGGTGCGCTGTCCGCACCCGCACACAGGCTGCCGAAATCGAACTTGAGCGCATCGCCTTCATGCACCGTCAGCTGCGCCGCGCTGTAGCGCTCGTGCAGGCGGGCGATGAGGTCGCGGTCGATCTCGACCACGTGCAGGTGACCGAGGCGCTCGATCAACGGCGCGGTCATCGCCCCGAGGCCCGGACCGATCTCGACCATCAGCTCGCCCGGCTGGGGACGGATGCCGTCGATGATCTTGCGGATGATGTTGGGATCGGACAGGAAGTTCTGCCCAAAGCGCTTGCGGGCGCGATGGCCGTCGGTTTCAAGGTCGTGCATGGAAATCCTTTGCGCGCCGGCTCAGGCCGCAGCGCGCGCTGCGAGGCGGGCGGCAGCCATGTCGATCGCGAGTTCGATCGCGGCGAACAGGCTGCCCGGATCGGCGCGGCCGCTGCCGGCAAGGTCCAGCGCGGTGCCGTGGTCGACCGAAGTACGGATGATGGGCAGGCCGAGCGTGACATTGACGCCGCCGCCGAAGCTGGCGTGCTTGAGCACCGGCAGGCCCTGGTCGTGATACATCGCCAGCACCGCATCGCCCTGCGCGAGCGTGTGCGGCACGAACAGGGTGTCGGCCGGCAGCGGGCCGACGAGTTGCAGGCCTTCGGCACGCAAGCGCTCGAGCACCGGGATGATGACGTCGATCTCCTCGCGCCCCATGTGACCGCCCTCGCCCGCGTGCGGGTTGAGGCCAGCGACGAGGATGCGCGGTGCGCCGAGGCCGAGGTGACAGACCAGGTCGGTGTGAAGGATGCGCAGGGTCTCTTCTAACACCTGCGGGGTGATCGCGCCCGGCACCGCGGAGAGCGGCAGGTGGGTGGTGGCGAGCGCCACGCGCATGCCGCCGCCGACCAGCATCATCACCACCCGCGGCGTGTCGGTGTGCTCGGCGAGGTATTCGGTGTGACCGGTGAAGGGCATGGTGTCGTGCGCGCCCAGGCCCTCGCAGATCACCCCCTTGTGCACCGGCGCGGTGACCATCGCGGCAAACTCGCCGCCGACGCAGCCGGCGATCGCGCGGTCGAGCAGGTGCAGGACATAGGCGCCGTTGGCCGGATCGAGCACACCCGCACGCACCGGCGCGGCGAGCGCCTGGTGGATGACCTCGATCGTGCCCGGCAGCACCGCCGCGGCGGGATCGAAAGCCACGATGCGCACGTCGCAACCGAGCGCGGCAGCGCGCGCGCGCATCAACTCGATGTCGGCGAGCACAACCAGCCGTGCCGGCCACGCACGCTCGACGATGCGCAGGCACAGCTCGGGGCCGACACCGGCCGGCTCGCCACTGGTGATGGCGAGCACGGGTGGCTGCGCGCCGCAGCGGCCCCGCGGCGATGGCGCGCCTGCGCTGAGGCTCATTCGCGCTCGAGGCGGTAGTCGACGTAGGTGCTGTCGCGCAGCTGACGCACCCAGTCTTCGTAGGCCTGATCGGCCTTGCGCTCACGCAGCGCCTGCCGTGCGGCGGCACGCTTGCGCTCGTCGGTGACGTCCTGCACGCGGCGCTCGACGACCTGGATGAGGTGCCAGCCAAACGGAGAGCGTACCGGCAGGCTCACTTCGCCCGGCTGCAGTGCGTTCATTGCACGCTCGAACTCGGGCACGGTATCGCCCGGGTTGAGCCAGCCCAGATCACCACCCTTGGCTGCAGACAGGTCCGCGGAGCTCGCCTTGGCGAGTTCGCCGAAGTCGGCACCATTCACGACCCGCTCGCGGGTCACCAGCAGGCGCGCCTCGGCGTCGGCATCGGAGAGGACTTCCGAGGTCTTGATCAGGATGTGGCGCGCGCGTGTCTGCTCGAGCTTTTGTACGGCCGCATCGGCACCCCCGCCGCGGCGATCGAGCAGGCGGACGATATGCAGGCCCGCCGCGCTGCGCAGCACCTGCGAGGTCTCACCCGGCTGCATGCGGCGCGCCACGTCGGCGAACAGCGCCGGCAGGCGGTCGAGCGGACGCCAGCCGAGGTTGCCGCCTTGCAGCCCGTCGGGCGCGTCGGAGACTTCGGCCGCGACGCGAGCGAAGTCCTCGCCCGAGCGCAGTCGCGCCATGACCTGCTCGGCGCGCCGCGCCACCGCCTCGACCTGCTGCGGCGTGGCACTTTCGGGCGTGCGCAGCAGAATGTGGGCGAGCGCGAACTCCTGCCCGGAAAAGGCGTCGGGGTTGTTGGCGATGAAGTTGTCGATCTCGGCGTCGGTGACGACGATCCGGCTATCCACCTCGCGCTCGCGCAGGCGGGTGAGCAGGATCTCGGTGCGGATCTCGTCGCGGAAGCGACTCCACGCGATGCCATCCTTGTCGAGGGTGGCGCGCAGCTGCTCGACCGACAGCGTGTTGTTGCCGGCGATGCGCTCGATTGCGCGCTCCAGGGTCGCGTCATCCACCCGCAGCGATGACTCGTGGGCGAGCTGGAGCTGGGCACGCTCGACGATCAGGCGTTCGAGCAGCTGACGCTCGAGCACGTCGTCCGGCGGCAGCTGCACGCCCTGGCGACCGAGCTGGCGCTTGGTCTGGTCGATGCGCGCCCGCAGTTGCAGCGCGGTCACGACCTCGTTGTTGACGACCGCGACGATGCGGTCGACCTCGACCGCACGCGGCGCGGCATGCCCAGGCAGGGCGAAAGTTGCGGTGACGAGGCCGATGGCGAGGGCGACGCGGGTGCGGGAAAGGATCTGATTCATGTCGGTTCGTGGTGGATGCGCGGGGCGGGCCTCATTCGGCGCCGAACACACGGTCGGCCGAAGAGTCGTTGATCTTGCCATAGCCCGGTACGCTGCGCCTGATCAGGCTGAGCGGATTCGAGCCGATGCCGGCCAGATCGTTCAGCTCGAGCTGAACGAAGATGGCGTTGGTGACGTCGTTCTCGTCGATCGCGAAGCGGTGCACCGCGGTGCGGAACACCCAGCAGCCGCCATCGTACTCGATGCCGGCGACCGCCTCGGTGATGCGGTCATCCTTGAGCGAATGGGTGACCCGGCCCACCCCGTACCAGTTGCGGGCGAGCGGCCACTGACCCGAGACGTCGATGTCCTCGAGGCCGACCACGTCCTCGTCGATGCGCAGGTTGGGCGCGTAGCGGTAGCTCAGGTTGAGCGTGCGCGCGAAGCCGGGTTGGTAGCGCACGCTCGCATTCAGGCGTTCGGTGCGGCTGGTCTCGGTGTTGTACTGCACGTAGGAGTCGACGTTCACGGTGCTGGACACGCGGCCGCCGAGGCCGGCGAGGATCTCGTTGCCGGTGCCGGCCGTGCGCAGCTCGTCCTCGTTGTACAGGTAGACCTTCTGGTCGGAGAAGTAGTAGCGCTGGCCGATCAGGGCGCGCAGGCGCTCGACACCGCTTTCGGCGTCGATGAAGCGGGTGGTGACCGCCGCGGTGAGGTCGTTGGCGTCGCCGATACGGTCGCTACCCGAGTAACGGTTCTCGGCAAAGATCTGCGCGAAGCCGACGTCGAAGCGGTTGGTGTCGAAAAGCGGGATGTCCTTCTGGTCGCGGCTCGGCACGTGCAGATAAAAGAGCCGCGGCTCGAGGGTCTGCAGGTAATCGCCACCGAAGAAGCGCGCCTCGCGCTCGAGCAACAGGCCGGAGTCCAGCGACAGGATCGGCACCGAACGCGTGACGTCAGTCGAGGAATGAGACGAGACCGGCGAGCGATCGATGTCATAGCGAGTGTGGTGAATGCCGGCCTTGGGGGTCACGAACCACGACGCCCCCTGCATCGGCAACGCGAGTTGCGGATGCGCCACGAAACGCGAGGCTTCGTCGCGGTCGCGCTCGCGATGGGCGAAACGGACGAATTCGGTCTCGAGCAGGCCCGACAGCCCGCCGCCAAGGTCGGCCCGCACCGCGCTCAACTGCAGTTGCGGCAGACGACGGTAAGGCTCGACATTGCGCACATCGGGGTCGGGGTTGAGGGTCTGGTAGCGCTGCGCGAGCGCCGACGCGGTCCACCAGCCACCAGTGTAGATTAGTCGCCCTTCACGCAGCAGGTTGACCCGGGATGCGACGCCGATGCTCGAGGACAGGTCCTCGAAGTAGGCATCGTCCGAGACCGCGTTGAGGTCGAGCGTGCCGTAGAAATTGGGCGCGAAGCGCTGCTGGTGCTGGATCGAGCCCAGGCGACGATCCTCGCCGCTGACCTTGTCGTTGGGCGTCCACTCAAGCCGGGTCGTACCCTGGTAGTCCTCGTCCAGGTAGCGGAGTTCACCGCCAATCTGCAGGCCGCGCCGGGTCATGATGCGCGAAGTGAGCGTGGCGTCGTAGTTGGGCGCGATGTTCCAGTAGTAGGGCTGGGTAAAGTCGACACCGGTCTTGTTCGACGAGCCGAAGGTCGGCGGCAGCAGGCCCGACTGGCGCTGACCATTGAGCGGAAACTCCGCCCACGGCATCCAGAAGATCGGCGTGTCCATGAACACGATCGAGCCGTCGCGCGCGGTACCGACCTCGCGGTCGTAGTCGAGCTCGAGGTCGCGCGCCTTGATGTACCAGTCGGGGTCGGCGGGGCTGCAGGTCGTCCAGGTGGCATTCGCCAGCCGGTAATGGTTTTCGCCCTCGAGCGCAAGTGTCTCGGCCTCGCCGCTGCCTGCCACCGTCCGCGGCGCATCGCCGGCGAGCGCAGGCGGGCGGGCGCGCGAAAGCTCATACCGGGGCGATGCGAACGTGCCGACACGGTCGCCGACCACCAAGGTCGCCTGCGGCCCGCGAATCGTGTCGCCGCCACTGCTCAGCACGACGTTGCCTTCGGCAACGACCTCGTCGGTGAGCTCGCGGTAGGTGACCTTGTCCGCGGTGAGCCGGGTGTCGTCACGCTGCAGCTCGGCCTCGCCCTCGGCCACCAGCTCGATGCCGCGCTCGCCATGGATCCTTAACGCACTGACCGCGGTTTCGCCGGGCGCGAGCGGCACCGCA
>JAKLLJ010000107.1 GCA_023150215.1 Thauera sp.
GGGTGGCAGTAGGTGTAGGGGTGAAGGCAGGGGTAGGGGTGTGTGATGGTGTAGCGGTGGGCAAAGGGGTAGAAGTGAGGAAAACGGCCGTTTCCGTCACCATCACCACCGCCGCTTGCCCGCCAGCCTGCTGCAGACCCAGGGCGTGCTGCCGGTGCGCGACGGCGCCGGCCGGCGCTGGCTGCTGGTGGCCAACCCGGATGAGCGCAGCGCCCAGGCCGGCATCGCGCGCGCGACCGGCGAGACCCTGCCGCTCGCGCTCGCCGAACCCGAGGAGCTGGGCGAGGCGATCCGCGCCGAGACCGGACGCGCCGGCGTGCTCGGCGGCCGCGGCGCGGGCGCCGACGATCCGGTGGCGCTGTTCGACCGCCTGCTCAAGGAGGCCTGGCTGCGGCGCGCCTCGGACATCCACGTCGAGCCGGGCAAGGAGTCCTGCCGCATCCGCCTGCGCGTCGATGGCGTGATGCAGCACTGGGGCCCGGCGCTGGCGCGCCCGCAGTGCGAGGGCCTGGTGTCACGCATCAAGGTGCTCGCCGCCATGGACATCGCCGAGACCCGCGCCACCCAGGACGGCGGCATGGCGCACCGCATCGCCGGCTGGGACGGCGACCCGGTGGACCTGCGCGTGGCCAGTATCCCCACCCGCTTCGGCGAGCGCGTGACGCTGCGGATCCTGAAGAGCGACGCCGGCCCGATCGGGCTCGATGCGCTCGGCATGCCACCCTTCATGCTCGAGGCGCTGCGCGAAGTGCTGGCGCGGCCGCACGGCATCGTGCTGGTGACCGGACCGACCGGCTCGGGCAAGTCGACCACCTTGTATGCCGCGCTGCGCGAGCTCGACGTCAGCCGCCTCAACGTGCTCACCGTGGAAGATCCGATCGAGCAGTTCATGGCCGGGGTGTCGCAGGTCCAGGTTTCGGCCAAGGTCGGCTTTGCCGGCGCGCTGCGCAGTTTCCTGCGCCACGATCCCGACGTCGTGCTGGTGGGCGAGATCCGCGACTTCGATACCGCCGACACTGCGCTCAAGGCGGCCACCACCGGCCACCTGGTGCTGTCTACCCTGCACACCAACTCGGCGCTGGGTGTGGTGAGCCGTCTCGCCGACATCGGCTGCGAGCGCTACCTGCTCGCTGACACCCTGGTGGGGGCGATCGCCCAGCGCCTGGTGCGCCGCCTGTGTCGGCGCTGCCGGCGCGAGGTCGACGCCGGCGCCGAGGCGCGCGCGCTGCTCGGCGCCGCGCCCGGCCAGCCGCTGCGCCTTTACGAGCCGGGGGGGTGCCCGGCTTGCGTCGGCACCGGCTATGCGGGGCGCATCGGCGTGTTCGAGTCGCTGTGGATGGACGGCGAGCTGGCGAACGCGGTGGCCTGCGGCGCCGCCGAGGGCGAGCTGCTGCGCCACGCGCACCAGCTCTACCGGCTGGCCGACGACGCCCGCGCCAAGGTGCGCGACGGCCACACCAGCTTCGCCGAGGCGCGGTCGCTGCTCGGGAGGGCAGGCTGATGGCGCTGTACGGCTACATCGCGCTCGATGGCCAGGGCATCGAGCAGCGGGGCGAGGTCGAGGGGCGCGACGAGCGCGAGGCGCGCGCGCTGCTGCGCAGCCGGCAGTTGAGGGTGGCCCACCTGCAGGAGGGCGCGCTGCCGGCCGAGGGCGGCTGGGGCGTGCGTGCGCTGGAGTTCATCGCCCCGCTGCTGCCGCGCAACTGGCTGCCGGTGCGGGGCCCCGACCTCGCGCTGCTGTTCCGCCAGCTCGCGCTCATGCTGCGCGCCGGCCACACCCTGGTGCACGCGCTCGACGCCTGCGCCCGGCTCACCCCCAAGCTGCGTGCGCGCGCGCTGGTGCGCGGCCTCGCCGAACGCCTGCGCGGCGGGCACAACCTGTCCGAGGCGATGCGCTTGGCCGGGCAGCCGTTTACCCCGCTGATGATCGCACTGGTCGGCAGCGGTGAGACCTCGGGCGAGCTCGACACCGTGCTCGGTCGCCTCGCCGACGACCTCGAGCGCCGTACCGAACTGCGCCGCCAGCTCGCCTCGGCGCTGACTTATCCGGTGATCGTGCTGCTGGCGGCGGTCGGCGTCGTCACTTTCCTGGTGGTGACCGTGATCCCGCGCTTCGCCACCTATCTCGCCGGGCGCGGCAAGGAAGTGCCCGGACCGGCGCAGGCGCTGCTTGACATCTCGGCCTGGCTGACCGACTGGGGGCCGCTGGTGACGCTGGGCGCGGCGCTGGCGGTGTTCGCGCTGCTTGCCGCGCGCACCCATGCGCTCGGGCGCCGCCTGAGCGACCGCTTCGTGCTGATGATCCCGGTGGTCGGCTCCACCCTGGTCGCGGCGGCGATGGCGCAGGCCGCGTGGACCCTCGCCCTGCTGGTGCGTAGCGGCGCCACCGTGCTCGAGTCGCTGCAGGTGAGCGCGCAGGTGGTGGGCAACCGCGCCCTCGGCGCGGCCTTCGAGCGCGCAGGTGAATCGGTGCTCGCCGGACGCAGCGTATCGGTGGCGCTGAGCCAGGTCGTGGTGCCGCCGCTGATGCGGCACATGGCCGAGGTGGGCGAGCGCAGCGGCGAACTCGACACCGTGATGGAGGCGGTGGGCGCCTACTACCGCAAGGAGCTCGACGCGCGCGTCAAGCTGCTGTCGGCGATGATCGAGCCGCTGCTGATCCTGTTCGTCGGCGGCATCGTCGGCTTCGTCTACTTCGCGTTCTTCCAGGCGGTGATGACCGTCTCGTCCCGCTAGGAACCCGCCGATGCGTCTCCGCTCCGCTCTCGCCCTGTCCATCGTGCTCGTGCCGTTCGCGGCGGCTGCGCAGGCCTTGCCCGAGGGGACCCCGCAGGAACTGCGCGAAGGCGTCGAGACGATCCAGCGCTACTACGGCGATGTCGGCCGCCGCCTGCGCGCGCCCGCCAAGGCGTCGCCGCCGGCAGCGGCCTTCGAGCGCGCCACCGAGCCGCCCGCAACGGCCGTCGCGGCGATGGCAGCGGCGGTACCTATCGCCCGCGATCCCTTCGACGTCACCCCCGAACTGCGCAGTGGCGGCCGCGCGCGCCGCGACCAGGCGGTGGGCGCGAACCTGCTTCCCAGCTTGCCTGCCGCCCTGCCGCACATGCGCCTGCGTGCGCTGATCGCCGGCGCCAGGCCGCTGGCGATCATCGCCTTCGAGGGCGACGGGCGCAACGCGCCGGCCGCGCGCAGCGTGACCCTGCGCGAGGGCGACGCGCTCACCCTTGAGGACGGCACAACCCTCCGCGTCAAGGGCATCCAGGACGGCGTGGTGTCCATCCTCTACGGCCTCGATGCCACCAGTGAGTTCCTGATCCGATGAGCAGACGATTCCTCGCCTTCCTCCTCTGCGTGGCGATGGCGGTACAGCCGGTCGCGCCCGCGTTTTCCGCCGTACCCGCGGCGAAGGCCCGGGCGGTGGGCGGCGCCCCGAAAGGGCTGGATGCGCCGCTGGGCAACTTCGACCTGCGCGACGTCAGCGTCGCCGAGGCGATCCGCCTGATCGCCGAGGTGTCCGGGGTCAACATCGTCGCCACGCGCGCGGTCTCCGACCGCCAGGTGTCGATGTACCTGCGCGACGCCACCGCGCGCGGCGTCATCGACACGCTCGCCCGTGTCAATGGGCTGTGGTACCGCTATCTCGAGCCGAGCCGGACCTTCATCCTGATGAGCGCAGAGGAGTTCCAGCGCGATGCCAGCGTGTTCCGCGAGGAGGACACCCGCACGTTCCGCCTGAAGCACCACAACGTGGTCGCCGCGGCGAACGCGGTCAGGGCCTTGTTCGGCCTTCGCGTGCGCCTCAGCCGCCCGGTCGAGGAGCAGCTCGGCGAGCAGATGAAGACCTCCGAGCTGCGCCGCGCCGACAGCAACGCGACGGCCGGCGGCGCGCGTAGCGGCACCCGCGCCGGCATCGACGGAACCGCCGCCCAGGGCGGCGCCGGAGGAGGCGCCAGTGCAGGGGCCGCGGCCACCCAGCAGGTGCGTCCCGAGCAGGCGGTGGCGGCGGCAACGCGCCTGGCGGCGGAGGGCGAGGCCCTGTCCGGCGAGGAGATGCAGGCCTTGCGCCAGGGCACCGAGCCGCCGATCCACGTCACCTACAATCGCCTGCACAACCTCCTGATCGTGCGCACCGGCGACGAATCCGCGATGAGGCAGGTGGACGAGCTGGTGCGTGCGATCGACCTGCCGGCGCGTCAGGTCCTGCTCGAGATGCGCATCGTGCAGGTGGCGCTCGACGAGGAGTTCCGGCGCGCCTTCGACGTGGACCTGTTCGGCGGCGGCACGACCGCGGGGTCCCCGGGCTCGCAGGCGGTCAACCCGCTGCAGCCGAACGCGACCACCGGCCAGAAGGTGGTTGCCGCGCTCGGCAACTTCGCTCTCGACCGTGAATCGACGGGCATCTTCCAGTTCATCAACTCGCGGGTGCGCGCCCGCCTGCAACTGCTCGAAGAGAAGGGCAGGGTCAGGACCCTGGCGCGGCCGATGGTGCTGGCCTCGAACAACGAGCCGGCGCGGCTGTTCATCGGCGAGGAGGTGGTGCTGATCACCGGCGCCACCTCGCAGACCACCACCGCGGCCAACAGCCCGTCCTCGACCACGGTGACCGCCGAGACCGAGCAGCGCGACGTCGGCACCACGCTGGTGGTGCACCCGCGCATCAACGACGACCGCAGCGTCACGCTGACCATCGACCAGGAGATCTCGCGCCGGGTGCGCGGCGGCACCACGATCCCGCTCGCGGTCGGCAACAGCGAGGTGCTCGACTATCCGATCGACACCGTGGAGACCTCCAACATCCAGGTCGCGGCGCTCGCCAAGGACGGCCTGACGATCGCCCTCGGCGGCCTGATCCGCGCCGAGACGAGCACGTCCCGCCAGCAGGTGCCGGGCTTCGGCGACATCCCGGTGATCGGTAACCTGTTCTCGCGCGACGTCAACACCGACGAGCGCACCGAGATGGTGCTGCTGGTCACGCCGCACATCATCGACACTGCCGAGGAAGGCGACCGGCTGTCGCGCCGGCAGATGAGTCCGATGGTCGAGCAGGAGTCGGCGCGCCTCTCACCGCGCCGGGATGCCGAGGCGCCGCCGCAGGCGGCCGCACAGGCCCTGCCGGTCCCGGCGCCGGCGCGGCCCGCCGCGGAGGTGGTTCCGGCCACCGGCGATCCGGCGGTCGATGCCCAGGCGCGCTACGTGCGGCTGACCCGCCACGCGCTGCTGGCCTGGCGCGACGCCGCCACCGCCGCGCTCGACCCGGCGATCGCGCCGCGCGAGGTGCCGCGCCGTCCGCTGCCGCTGTGGCCGGATGCGTCGGTACGCACGCTGCCGCTGGCGGCGTGGCAGGAGGGCGAGCTGTTCGTCACCCTGATGCGGATGCAGAACGAGGGCGACGCCGAGCTGGTGCTCGATCCGCGCCGTTTCCGCGGCCAGTGGCGGGCCGCCACCGTCGAGCAGCCGCGCCTGGCGGCGCGCGACCGCGGCGCCGATGCGGCGCTGGTGGTGCTGGTGTCCGAACGGCCCGCCGCCGACATCCTCGAGGAGCGCCGGCCATGAGACCGCCGCCCATCGCGTGCGCGGCCCGCCTTGCCGCCGAGCTGCGCCGCGACGACCTGCACGGCGTGGTCGATCCGGGCGGAACCCGAATCGATCCCGACATCCGCTATCGGTTGCAATTGGTCGGCCCCTATCTCGGGCTCGCGCTGCGCTGGCCGCTCGCTGGCGGCGTGGCGCTGGGCGCGCGCTATCGCTTCGAGCGCCTGCGCCTGAAGGGCGAGTGGTCGCTGCGCGAGGGCCTCGCCCAGCCGGTGAGCTTCACCCAGCGCGCCTGGGGGCGGGTGCATGCCGCCGAGCTGAACCTGGCGTGGCCGCTGTCGGCGCGCAGCAGCATCGACATCGGCGTGCGCCACGTCGATGGGCGCTCGAAGGGCGGCGACCACGACATGCGCTGGGCCGACGACGGCGGTGTGGGGCTCGGCACCACGATGCGGCTGGATGGGCTGCGCTGGCGCTCGACCGCCGTGCAGCTCGGCTGCCGGCTCGATTTCTGACCCGACTCCTGCAGGAGGTATTCGACGATGCTGGAAAGGATGCACACCGAATCGACGCTGCACGAGCGCGATCCCGGCACACTCACCGCGGCGGCCGCGCGCCCGGCGCAGGCGGCGCTGCCGCCGGCTGCGCTCGGCTTGGCCTGGCGCACCCGCGCCACCACGCGCACGCTGCTGCACGGGCTCGCCGTGGCGCTGGCGATCGCCGTGTTCACCGGAGTCGGGCTGTGGCTAGATCCCGCCCACGACGGCCTGCACCAGGTCATGCTGCTGAGCCATCTCGCCGCTGGTGCGCTCGCCTCGATCCTGTTCGTGGCCTTTGCCACGATCCACCTGCGCGACGGCCGCGAGCCGCTTGCCTGCGTGCTGCTGCCGCTGTTGCTGCTGCCGCGGCTGCGTGCCGATCGCTTCGCGCGCCGCCGCCTGGTCGGCCACGGCCTGCTGTGGGTGCTGGCGCTCGCGGTGTTGTCCGGGCTGGCCTATCTCTCCGGACACCCGCAGACCCTGCCCTACGGGATGCACGTGTGGCTGCTCGAGCTGCACCTTTGGGCGACGCCGGCGCTCGGCGTCGGCCTGGCCTGGCACCTGCCCTGGGGAGAGCGCACATGACGCCGCCCTCGACCACCTGGCGGCGGATCGCCGCCACCTTCGCCGGCTGCGCGGCCGCTGCGATCGCGGCCTGGCTGCTGCTGCCCGCGCACAAGGAGCTGCGCGTCGATCCGGCGCGCGACATGCCGTTCTATTCGCTGCCCTTCGGGTCGAATCCGTTCACGCCGGGCGAATGGAAGACGGCCGACGGTGGCCTTGTCAATTGGCGCGGGGTGCCGCCGGCGACGAGCTGCGGCGAGTGCCACCGCCGCGAGTTCATGGAGTGGAACGCATCGATGCATGCAATCTCCGACCGCGACCTGATCTACGACGCCTCGGTGCTGGAGAACGTCACCGCCTCGCACGCCGGGCTGGTTTCGGGGGACGAGAAGGGGCGCTGGTGCGAATCCTGCCACAACCCGCTCGGCACCCTCACCGGCGCGGTCACGCCGCTGCCGAGCGTGCAGGAGACCACCGCGCTCGAGGAGGGGGTGAGCTGCATCGTGTGCCACACCGCGACCCATCCCGAGCCGCTCGCGGGCAATGGCGCGCTCACCTCGCACATCAACGACGTGCGCCGCAGCCTGCACCCGGCGCTGATCATGGCAGCGCCCTCGCGCCACGCCCGCGACATGCAGGCGCGCCGCGACGCGCCGCACATGGGCGAGAGCGGGCTGTGCGGCGCCTGCCATACGGAGGTGCGCATGCCGGAGGTGTCCGGCCAGCACCCGCTGCACTTCCAGGAGACCTACGACGAGTGGCGGCGCTCGCCGCAGGCCGCGGCCGGCGTGCAGTGCCAGGACTGCCACATGGCGCGCGACCCGGCCGCCTTCATCGGCGCGCTCAAGCGTGGCGAGCGGCCGCGGCGCGAGGTGTCGCACCGCATGCCGGGAATCAACTACCTGCTCGCCGATCCCGACTTGCCCGGCGGGCTGATGCATGCGCTGCGCGGCGGCTCGCCGAGCGGGATCAACCGCCAGTTCGACCGCGCCGAGTACCACGACGAGCTGCGTGCGACGCGCGGGCAGGTGCTCGGCCTGCTGGAGGCGGCCGCCGACCTCGCGATCGAGGCCGGGTCGGGGGAGGACGGGCTCAGGCTCGCGGTCGAGGTGCGCAACACCGGCGCCGGCCACGCGCTGCCGACCGGGCCGCTCGACCAGCGCCACATGTGGCTGGAACTCGAGGTGCGCGATGCCGCCGGCGAGGTGCTGCACCACAGCGGCGCCTTCGACGCCGCCACCGGGCGCATCGATCCGCAGGCGCCGATGTGGGTCAAGCACATGCTCGACGCCGAGGGCAAGCTGGATCTGCGCCACATCCTGTTCGACGTCGACCGCCTGGTGTACCCGCGCAAGCCGATCCCGGCCGGCGGCCAGGCGCGCATCGACTACACGGTGGCGCTGCCCGCCGATGCCGTTCCGCCCTATACGGTGCAGGCCCGCCTGTGGTACCGGCTCGCCTTCGAGCCGGTGCTGGAGAACATCGCCAACCAGGGCATGGGCGAGGTGGCGGTGGTCATTCCGCCGGTGCTGATGCGCAGCGCCGAGCGTGTGCTGCAGGCACCCGTACTTGCCGCGGAGGTGCGCCGATGAACGCCCGCAGAACCGATACGCCCCGTCTCGCCGGCCTGCTGCCCACGCTCGCCTGGCTGCTGCCGCTGGCGGTGGTGCTTGCTGCCGCCGCCATGGTGCATGCGCGTCGCGACACCCCGCAGACGCGCGAGCTCGCCCGTGCGCGCGACGACGTGCGCGTGCTGGTGGCGGCGGTGGTCGCGCCGCGGCCCGACGGCGCCCCCCAGCCCACCACTGCCGAAGGCCTGCACAAGCTCGTCGAGTACGGCGTGCTGCCGCATGTGCCGGTCGATCCCTGGGGGCGCGCCTACCAGTACCGCTACCCCGGCACGACGCGCAGCTTCGAGGTGTTCTCGTTCGGACCCGACGGGGTCGAGAGCGCAGACGACGTCGTCAGCTGGAACCTCTATGGCGGGCGCTGAGGCCCGCGCACCGCACCCCCATGTCCCAGCGGCCCCGTGCGGGCCGCGCAACCGGAGCCCTTCCGAGCATGAACGCCCCCCAGACTTCCGAACTGCTGCCCGCCCCGCGCCAGCTCGCCGACATACAGGCCGCGATCGGCGAGTGCCTGCTCGACAAGCCGCGCGAGATCCGCCTCGCGCTCGCCTGCATCCTCGCCGGCGGCCACCTGCTGATCGAGGACCTCCCCGGTCTGGGCAAGACCCTGCTCGCGCAGTCGATTGCCCGCACGCTGGGCCTGGACTTCACCCGCGTCCAGTTCACCAGCGACTTGCTGCCCGGCGACCTGCTCGGCGGCGCGGTGTTCGAGCGTGACAGCGGCAGCTTCCGCTTCCACCCGGGGCCGGTGTTTACCGAGGTGCTGCTCGCCGACGAGATCAATCGCGCCTCGCCCAAGACCCAGAGCGCGCTGCTGGAGGCGATGGAGGAGCGCCAGGTTTCGGTGGACGGGCACACCCGTGCGCTGCCCGCGGCGTTCTTCGTGATCGCGACGCAGAACCCCTTCGACCAGCAGGGCGTGTTCCCGCTTCCCGAGGCCCAGCTCGACCGCTTCCTGATGCGCTTGTCGCTCGGCTACCCTTCGGCGGCGGCGGAGCGCGCGCTGCTGACCGGTGGCGACCGCCGTGCGGTGCTCGCCGCGCAGGCGCCGCGGGTCGATGCCGAAGCGGTGTGCGCGCTGCAGCGCGCGGCGGGCGGCCTCAAAGTGTCGTCGGCGCTGATCGCCTATGTGTGCGCGCTGCTCGAGGAGACGCGCAGCGCCGGGCTGTTCCGCCACGGCCTGTCGCCGCGCGCCGGCCAGGCCCTGGTGGCAGCGGCCCGCGCCTGGGCGCTGATCGACGGTCGCGACTACGTGGTGCCCTCGGACGTGCAGGCGGTGCTGCCGGCGGTCGCTGCGCACCGCTTGCAGCCGCTCGGCACGGAGCCGGCGACGGCCCTGCTCGAGCGCGTCGT
>JAKLLJ010000108.1 GCA_023150215.1 Thauera sp.
GAGGCGCACGAGGAAGTAATGCCCCGACAAAGGCAGGTCGTAGGCCGGCCCGGCCGCGCCCATCAGCGCGCTGTCCATCCCCGCCTCGCCGTCCTGGCGCGCGAGCGCGTCAAGCAGATGTACGTAGAGCAGGTCGGCGTCGTGATCGAGGCGGGCGAGCACGTGCTCCTCCACCATGCGGCGTGGAAAGTCGCGCAGCGCGAAGGCCAGCAGCACGCCGGCGGCGAGCAGCACCAGGGCGAGTGTGAGCGAGAGGCGGCGGCGGATCGAGTTCATCTTCCGCCCTGCCCCCGCATGCGCGCCTCAGTCGCCGCTGCGGAACACATATCCCTGGCCGCGCCGGGTCTCGATGCGATCGTTGCCGAGCAGGCCGCGCAGGCGGCGCACATAGACCTCGATCACGTTGCTGTCGCGCTCGGCGTCGTATTCATAGACGTGCTCGGACAAGCGCGTCTTCGACAGCACCACGTCCGGGTGGCGCATGAAGTAGCGCAGCAGGCGGAACTCGGTGGCGGTCAGCGTCTGCACCGTGCCGGCGGCGTCCACGAGGCACTGCCGTGCCTCGTCGAGCCGCCAGTCGCCGACGCGCAGATCGAGGTCCTGCGCGGGTGCGGCACGGCGCAGCAGAGCCTGCAGGCGGGCGATCAGCTCCTCGACGTGGAAGGGCTTGCCCAGATAGTCGTCGGCGCCGGCCTGCAGGCCCTCGACGCGCTCGGCCCAGCCGTCACGCGCGGTGAGGATCAGCACCGGAACGCGGAGGCCCGCCGCGCGCCAGTCGCGCAGCACGCCGAGCCCGGGCTTGCGCGGCAGGCCGAGGTCGAGGATCACCGCATCGTAAGGCTCGGTGGCGCCGAGATGGCCGCCGTCGATACCGTCACGCGCAAGGTCGACCGCGTAGCCCTCGGCAACGAGCCGGGCGCGCAGGCGCTCGCCCAGGTCGGCATCGTCTTCCACGACGAGCAGGCGCATCGTTCATTTCTCCTCACGTTCGAGCACCTCGCCGGTGGCGGCGTCGAGCTCGAGCTTGTGCAGGCGGTTGGCGGTGTCGATCAGCTTGACCTCGTAGACCCAGCGCCCGTCGTCGCGCTCGAGCTCGAGGCCGACCACCTGGCCCGGCTGCACGCTGCGGCTGCGCTCGAGGATATCCTCGGCGGCCATGATGCGGCCGCTCTCGCGCAACTGGCGGATCTCGTCGATGCGTGGCCGCTCGCCAGCGGACGCGCCCAGCGTGAAGAGGAGCGCAGCCGCAGCGAGGACGAGCGCCACCGGACGAAAGCGAACATTCATGTGCGTTCTCCAGAACCTCAGGGCAAGATCATTGTCGGAGCCCGACCTGAACACAAGCTGAAAACCGCTCAAGACCCACATCGCCATGTCCGCACTGTTCCAGACTTTCGCCCTCAAGGGCGTCCAGCTTCGCAACCGTATCGCCATCCCGCCGATGTGCCAGTACATGGCCACGGACGGCCTCATCAACGACTGGCACCGCGTCCATTATCCGGCGCTCGCCCGCGGCGGCGCCGGCCTGGTGGTCGTCGAGGCCACCGCGGTGGCGCCCGAAGGCCGCATCACCCCGGCCTGCCTCGGCCTGTGGAACGACACCCAGGCCGAGGCGCTGGCGCCGATCGCCGCCTCGATCGCCGCCGCCGGCGCGGCGCCCGGAATCCAGATCGGCCATTCCGGCCGCAAGGGCAGCGCCAACCGGCCGTGGGAAGGCGACGATCACCTTCCCGAGGGCGACCCGCGCGGCTGGGCGACGCTGTCGCCCTCGGCGGTGGCCTTCGGCGCCAACCTGCCCAAGGTGCCGCAGGCGATGACGACGGACGACATCGCGCGCGTTCGTGCCGACTTCGCTGCCGCCGCCCGGCGCGCGCGTGACGCGGGCTTCAAGTGGCTGGAGCTGCATTTCGCCCACGGCTACCTCGGCCAGAGCTTTTTCTCGGTACACGCCAACCAGCGCGACGACGCCTACGGCGGCAGCGCGGAGAACCGCAGCCGTTTCCTGCTCGAGACGCTGGCCGCGGTGCGCGAGGAGTGGCCGGAGCACCTGCCGCTGACCGCGCGCTTCGGCGTGATCGAATACGACGGCCGCGACGAGGAGATGCTCGCCGAGTCGATCGAGCTCGCGCGCAACTTCAAGCGCGGCGGGCTCGACCTGCTCAGCGTTAGCATCGGTTTCTCGACGCCGGAAGCGAACATCCCGTGGAAGCCCGCCTTCCTCGTCCCGATTGCCGGCCGCGTGCGCGCCGCGGCCGGGTTGCCGGTGGCCTCGGCCTGGGGCATCGACGATCCGCACACCGCCGAGCGCAGCGTGGCCGACGGCCAGCTCGACCTCGTGATGGTCGGCCGCGCCCACCTCGCCAACCCGCACTGGCCGATGCATGCGGCCAGGCAGCTCGGCGTCGAGCGCCCGACCTGGATCCTGCCGGCGCCCTACGCGCACTGGCTCGAGCGCTACCGCCCGGCCTGATCGCGGACGACCTGTTCCCCGCCCCAGCAAGAGGGTCGGGCGATCGCAGCAGGCGCATCGATAGGTTCGCAGCATGCGTCGGCACCGCACGGTGGTCGTGTAGGAGCGCCGGAAGGCGCGAACCGCGGCGCGGCAGCGATGGAGCGGCCAGTCGAGCCGCCGTGTTCGCGGCTGCCGCCCCTCCCGCAGCGCACCATGGAGACGATTGGTGGAGGTTCGCGGCTGCCGCCGCTCCTACAGAGGACGTGGGGGCCGTGGGTGGGGTTCGCGGCTTCCGCCGCTCCTACAGAGGATGTGGGGGCGGTTGGCGGGGGTTCGCGGCTGCCGCCGCTCCTACGGGGGGTGGAGACGGTTTTTGTAGGAGCGGCGGTAGCCGCGAAGCTTTGCGCTGCTCCGGACAGGCGAGCGGCGCGGGCGCTCCGACCGTGCCGGACCGCCAGTCCGTCACGGGCGGCGCCGGGTGTTGCCGAAGCGGTTGCCGGCAGGGCGCCGGCCGTAGGGACGACGTCCTTCGTCCTCGTCGTCGCGCTTGGGCTTGGGCATCAGCAGGTTCTTGCCGCCCTGCTGCGCCAGCTTGGCGTGATCCTGCAGCGCGGTCTCGAAGTGCGCGGCGCTGATCTCGATTCCCGGGTGCTCGACCGCCGGCTTCCAGGCCGACAGCCGCTCACGCACGAGAAAGACGCGCTCGTCGCCCGCGGCCTTCCTGGGCAGGCCCTCGACCAGTTGCACGGCAGCCGGCGTCAGCACATAGCCCTCGCCCGTCGCGCTCAGCAGGCCGTGCGTGACAAAGCGCCCGAAGGCCGTCGCCCAAGCGCCGGGCGCGGTGACCGGAAAGCCCATGAATTCGGCCGCCGCGACGATATCGGTCAGCGCAGCGGGGCGCCTCTTGGCGGCAATCAGGGTGGCCAGGAGCAGCTGCGCGTCGGTGTCGTGGATGGGATACATGGGGGTCTGTCTGCCGGTTACGTGATGAAGCGCGCTATGATGCCTGAGGCGCGGCGATCCGGCAGCCTCAACCGACCTGGCAGGCCAGCCCCTTGAGGTACTCGCCTTCCGGTACCGCCAGCCCGATCGGGTGATCCGGCGCCGCTGCGAGCCGGTAGATGATGCGCGCGTCGACACCGGCGTCGATCGCCGCGCCGGCGACGATCTTCTGGAACAGCTCCTGGCCGATGCCGCCCGAGCACGAGTAGGTCATCAGGATGCCGCCCGGATTGAGCAGGCGGAAGCCGAACAGGTTGATGTCCTTGTAGGCACGCG
This sequence comes from Thauera sp., assembly GCA_023150215.1. GTDB lineage: Bacteria > Pseudomonadota > Gammaproteobacteria > Burkholderiales > Rhodocyclaceae > Thauera. The sequence continues at coordinate 3,731 of JAKLLJ010000108.1, forward strand.
CGGCACGGTCGGCGTGCGCGGCCGAAGGCGCGAACTTGGGTGGGTCGAGCACGATCAGGTCGAACCTGCGGCCCTCGTCCTTCAATGCACGCAGCGCCTTGAACACGTCGGCCTCCTGCCACTCGGCGCGGTCGGCGTCGAGCTGCGGGTTGAGCGCCACGTTGCGGCGCGCCGATTCCAGCGCCGGGCCGGAGGAGTCGATCGACAGCACCGATGCCGCCCCGCCGGCGAGCGCCTGCAGCGAGAAGCCGCCGGTGTAGCAGAAGCAGTTGAGCACCGCGCGCCCGCCGGCGAGTTGGCCGGTCAGCAGGCGATTGTCGCGCTGGTCAAGATAAAAGCCGGTCTTGTGGCCGCCCTCCACGTCCACCTCCATGCGCACGCCGTTCTCGACGATGCTGAGGCCGCCCGCCGGCAGCGCGCCGTGCGCACAGCCGGTGCGCGGCTCCAGGCCTTCCAGCCCGCGCACCTCGGAGTCCGAACGCTCATACACCGCCGCGCAGCCGGTGGCCTGCACCAGCCCGGCGACGATCGCCTCGCGCCATTTGTCGGCACCCGCACTGGTGAGCTGCAGCACCACCACGTCGCCGTAGCGGTCGGCGATCACGCCGGGCAGGCCGTCGGATTCGCCGTGGATCAGGCGCACGCCCGCCTGCCCGCGCAGCGCCGGAATCGCCGCCCGCCGCGCCACCGAGGCCGCCACCGCGCGCTTGAAGAAGGCGTGGTCGATCACCGCCTCCGCATCGAAGCTCCACACCCGCGCGCGGATCTGCGAAGCCGGCGACCACGCCGCACGCGCCAACGCCTTGCCTTCGGCCGTCACCACCGTCACCGTGTCGCCCGGCCGCGCACGGCCGTCGAGGCGATCCACCGAGCCAGCGAAGATCCAGGGGTGGCGGCGGAACAGCGAGCGTTCCTTGCCGGGGTGGAGGACGAGTTGGGCCATGGCGGGATTCCAAGGGGCGATGCAATCAGGCCGGCGAGTGTAACGGCTCGTCGTGCCATGGCCCAAGCGCAGCACCATGCGTGCAGCGACATAGACAAAGTCGATGGACGTAACGCGCGACAAAAAGCTAAGGTTCGCCCCACGCCCAGGGAGTCAGATGAATCCATGAACAGCCGCGCCAAACCGACGATGCCAGCGATGCAACAACCCGTGCTGACTGATGCCGACCTCCAGACAATCATGGATCGCGCCTTCCAGAGCGCTGTCGGCGTCATCATCGCGTCCAACGACATCGCCGCCGTGATCGCCCACCTGCGCCAGGCCCTGCGACCGCTGGCCGCACTGGTCGTCAACGAACAAGGTGGCACACCGGCCGAAATCGAGCGCGCTGCCCAAGGAATGGCGGTACGACTCGCGTACGAGCTGTGGAACGCCACCCCGATTCCCGAGAATCACTTCCGTCCGCGCAAGCTTGCGCCCCCCGAGCGCAACGCGCCCTGCCCCTGCGGCTCGCAACGCAAGTACAAGCAATGTTGCGGCGCAGGTAACGAAGGCCCGCTGATCCTGCCGCCCGACGAAATGCTCGGGCGGGTGCTCGATCACCTGCCCCGAACGCGGCTCGGCGAGCCTGTCTCGCGAGGCGTCTCACCCCACATCCTGGCGCTGGTCGCCAGCCGTTGGTGCGACGAGCAGCGCTTCGACGACGTGATCGCCTTGCTCGAGCCCCTGTTCATCGACCTCGGAAAGCTCGACGAACGCGCCGCCGACGCCGCCAACATCCTGATGAACTGCTATCTCGCACGGCAGCAGTACGACGCACGCAACGCGCTGGTCGAGCGTTTGAAAAAGTCACACAACCGCGTGTTGCGCAGTACCGGACTGCAACGCGAGGCAACGGTCTGTTCCGACCGCGGCGACATCCGCGACGCCTGGCGGGCCTTCAACGAGGCGCGCCATCTGACCCCGGACGACCCGTCGCTATCGCATCTGGAAGTGTTGTTGTTGCTCGCCGAGGGACGCGACATCGAGGCACGCGAGCGCGCGGACTACTGGACGGCCGTGCTCACCGCCGACCCGCGCCACGACAACCGTGCCCTGATCGAGGCCCTGCACACCCTCGGGGCAGAGGCGGCTGCGGACGACCCGCTGGACGATCTGCCTCAGGACTACCCGGAGCGCAGGCTGGTGCTGCACATTGCCCTGGAGGACATCGACCCGCCGATCTGGCGCCGTGTCGAAGTCGAGAACACCCTCAGCTTCGAGGCGCTGCACCACGTGATCCAGGCCGCGATGGGCTGGGAGGATGCGCACCTGCACGAGTTCAAGGTCGGCGACCATCGCATCGGCATGGGCGACGACTACGACAACCCGTTCGACAAAGGGGTCCTGCCCGGCGAGGACGTCGAACTCGGGCAGGTCATCGGCCGCCGCCGCAGCTTCATCTACGAGTACGACTTCGGCGACGGCTGGCGCCACCGCATCACCATCGAAAAGCGCCTGCCGAGCGATCCGCTGCGCAAACCCGCCGCCCTGCTCGACGGCGAACGCGCCTGCCCGCCGGAAGACTGCGGCGGCGTGTCCGGCTACTACAACATTCTCGAGGCCAAGCGCTCGCCGCGCAGCGCCGAGAGCCAGGAGATTCTCGACTGGCTGGGGCCGTACAAGCCGGAATCCTTCAAGCTCACAAAGCACCAGAAGCAGGTGGACGCGCTGTTCAAGCGCATTCGATAAGGCCAGACGCGCGGGGCCAGCCAACCGGAGTGCTGGCTCGCGCACTGGTCACGCAGCGGGGTAGGCAGTCACCAACCGAGGACAGGCTGCGCCCGCGCGCAACTCCCAAACGGTGCGAATGCACGGTGTCGAGTCGTCCGGCATCCGGACATGACAATCGACCTGGAACAAGCGTGCCCGCCCCGCCGGGTCGTCACGAACGCTGGCAACCGAGTTAAGGCGCGCGTGCTCGACCAGCGTCTTTGCGAAGACCTGCCAGGCCTCCGAACGCGCGCCGCGGGCGAGAAAGAAGCGCGCCTTCGATGCGCCGTCCGGGTGGGCTGTGGCCAGCAGGTAATCGACCACCTTTCTGTATTCGACCTGAGCGCACTCCACGCCCGGCAGCTTGCGTGCCCCTATCACGACGACACCCTGCGCAGCGCGCCGGCAGCGGCGAAGACCACGCCCATCTCGCCCGCCACCGCGCCGAACTCGACCGCGTAGCCGGCGCCTTCGTCATACACCGACACCACCGTGCCCTGGCTGCCGGCAGGCACCACGCCGCCGTCGAAGGCGATGTCGACGGACGCGACCACCCGGGCATGTTCCGCAATCGCCGCGTTGCCGACGCAGGCGCGCAGCTGCTCGGCCACGCCACGCCCCTGCGCGTCCCGCTCGACTGCGAGCAGGAAGAGGTTGCCGCTCAGGCGCGCCCACAGTTCGCCCACGCGCCGCTTCTCGATCGCATCGTCCGCGCTCTTGTAGCCCTCACCCTTGTACTCGACCACCAGCAGGCGGCCATCTTCGAGTTCGGCGACGAAGTCCGGGTAGAAGCGGTCGCTCGCGGTCGGCAGCCAGAACGAGAACTCCGGAAAGCGCGCCAGGTTGCGCACCCAGTGCCGCACCTGCGACAGGTTATCGAGCGCGACGGCGCAGTGATATTCGTGGTCGGTCTGGCGCGCCCCCGCCTCCTGCAGATCGCCGATCACCCCGTAGTAGTGCTTCGCGAAGCGGTGGCGACCGGTGTAATACGGCGGGCGCGCCGGATACAGTCCGCGCCCGAACACGAAGACGTACTCCGCGCTGATGCAGCCGGGCGTCTCGAAGCCGCTCAGCACGCGCTGCAGGCCCTGGCGCTGCGCGTTCTCGCGCAGCGCGCGCAGGCGTTCGGCGAGCGCGTCGGCGAGCCGGTTGCGGTGGCGCACCAGGGCGGTCAGCGTGTGGCCCTCGTAGTGCACCAGCCAGCGCAGCACGCGACCCAGCCAGGCGAGCATCTGCGGCTGCGGCGTGCCGGGCTCGCGCAGGCGCGCGTCCAGCCAGTGCAGCAGGTCGGCCTCGGTCACCGTGGTCGGCACCAGATCCAGGTTTACCGCGTAAGCGGCGCGCTCCTGCTCGATGCGCAGATGGCCGTGGTCCAGATCCACCAGGTAGGCGCCCGGCGATTCGTCGGGGCGGAAGCCGGGCAGTTCGGGCGGCTGGTCGGCGAGGACGAAGCCGGCGAGATCGAGCAGGGTCTCGCGCTCGGCCAGCTCCAGCTCGCCCTGCGCATCACGCACGCACAGCAGGGGCAGCGGGCGGAACGCCACGCCGCGCTGCGAGGGCGAGGCGAAGGTCCGGTGGCGCAGCTCGAAGCGGTCGAGCTCGCGCGTCAGGGCGTCGCGCGCCTTGCGCTCGGGCAGCGCCGCGACCAGCGCGGCGCGCAGCTCGGGCGGTGGCGGCTGGTCCAGGCTCACCCGCAGTTCGCCATCCGGCCGGGTCTCGATGCGCAGTGCGGGCGTCCCCGCGCCCGTGTCGAGCGCGAACAGCTCGGCCGCCGCGGCCGCCGGCAGCACCAGCTCCAGCGCAGGCAAGGCCGGGGCGGACGGCTCGCCCTCCGCGCCCGTGTCGCCCCACAGCGGCAGACTGGTCGGGAACACCGCCTGCACCGCCTCCAGCTCCTCGAAGCCCATCGCCACCAGGCGGTCGGCGAGCTCCCCGGCCACCCGCGTGCTCTGGGCGCTCGCCAGGTGGGCATAGGCGCGATTGAGCAGCTCGCTGCGCCGCCGCTTCGCGTAAGGCATGCGCAGCACGCGGCCGAGCAACTGCTCCATGTCGCGGCTCGAGCCGACGTTCTGCAGGCTGCAGAACACATAGGCGAAGGAGCAGTCCCAGCCCTCCTTGAGCGCCTCGACGGTGATCACCACCTCCACCGGGCAGGCCGGGTCGAACAGGTTCACGCCGTCCAGTTCGCGCTGCGTACCGGTGGCGACGGCGATGCGCTCGGGCGCGATGTTCTCCTGTGCGATCAGGTGCTCGCGCAGGCGCTCGACCTTCATCTCGCCGCGCTTGTCCTCGGCCTGCAGCAGCAGGATCGGGCGCAGGTAGTCGCCGCCCGCGGCCAGCTCGCGCGCCGCCTCCTCGGCGAGGCGGGTGCGGGTGAGCAGCGCGTCGCGCACCGCCTCCTCCCAGTTGGGGTGGGCGCTCAGCACGATCGGCAGCTTGATCATCTCCTCGGCTTTGAGCTCCTCGGCCGAGACGTGGTAGAGCACGTTGCTGCGGTGGCGGCCCTGGCGCAGCGGGGTGGCGGTCATCTCGATCAGCGCCGCCGGGCGCAGGCGGGCAAAGCTGTCGTAGCTCAGCGGCGTGCGCGCGTTGTGCGCCTCGTCGATGATCACCACCGGGCGGTGCCAGTACATCAGGTTGGCGAAGCTGCGCTTGACCTTGCCCAGGTCGGCGCGGCCGAGGTAGGGCTGGACCTCGAGGTCGCGCTCGCTCACGCGCTCGAAGCCGGGCAGCTCGGGGGCGCGCTCGAAATGCGGCTCGAAGGCCTCCTTGTAGGCATAGACGTCGCGCCCCGAGGTGTCGTCCACCCGCAGCGTCTGCAGCGTGCCGACGATCACCAGCGCACGTGCGTCGATGTCCTGCGGGCGGATCTGGTCGCTGTCGGCGATGTCGAGCACGCGCACACCGTCCACGCCGAAATGCGCCTCCAGCGCCTCGCGGTAGGGGTGGCCGGGGGTCTTCAGCGCGCTGAGCGTCTGCTGGCGGATCACGTTGGTCGGCACCAGCCACAGCGCCAGTGGCCGGTCCTGGCCGGTGTAGTGGCGGGCCGCGGCGACGAGCGCGTGCGCGCCGAGCAGGGTCTTGCCGCCGCCGGTGGGGATGCGCACGCACACGTAGGGCGTGGCCCCATCGTC
>JAKLLJ010000109.1 GCA_023150215.1 Thauera sp.
AGCCCTGCTTCGGCGGGGCTTTTTCATTTGTACCGGGCGCGTCGCACGCGTCCGGTGTTCGAGTGCGCGCAAGAAAGGATCATCGACACGCCATGAGCACCCTCAACGCCGACCCCGCAGAGCTGCAAAAATTCAGCGATCTCGCCCACCGCTGGTGGGATCCCGCCTCCGAGTTCAAGCCCCTGCACGAGATCAACCCGCTGCGCCTGGGCTGGATCGAGAGCAAGGCCGGACTCGCCGGCCGCAAGGTGCTCGACGTCGGCTGCGGCGGCGGCATCCTCGCCGAGGGCATGGCGGCGCTGGGCGCCGCAGTGACCGGCATCGACCTCTCCGAGAAGGCGCTCAGCGTCGCCCGCCTGCATTTGTTCGAGAGCGGCCACAAGGTGGACTACCGCCTGTGCAGCGCCGAAGCGCTCGCCGACGAGATGCCCGCACAGTTCGACGTCGTCACCTGCATGGAAATGCTCGAACACGTGCCCGACCCGGCCAGCATCGTCGCCGCTTGCGCGCGCCTGGTCAAACCCGGCGGCCACGTGTTCCTGTCGACGCTGAACCGCAATCCGAAGTCCTATCTGTTCGCGATCATCGGCGCCGAGTACCTGCTCCGGCTGCTGCCGGCCGGCACCCACGAATACGCGCGCTTCATCAAGCCCTCCGAGCTGAGCCGGTATTGCCGCAACGCGAGGCTGGACGTGGAGGAAGTCATCGGGCTGTCGTACAACCCGCTGACGAAGACCTATTCCCTCGGCCGCGATACCGACGTCAACTATCTCGTCCACACCGTGGCCGGCGCCTGATCCGCAAGAGCACCGCAAGGACCCGCGTGCGCGCAGGCCGCGGCAACGGGTCGCGCTGCATACAGGGAACGAGCGCTGCTTTACACTGGATGGACGCAAATCCTCTCCAGGGAGCACGGCGATGAGCTTCCGCCACCTCAAAAGCCTCTTCAATCCACGCTCCATCGCCGTGATCGGTGCCAGCGCGCGCGAGCGCCGCATGGGCAACGTGCTGATGCGCAACCTGCTGTCAGGGCAATTCGCCGGCCCGATCATGCCGGTGAATCCGCGCCGCCCCTCGGTCGCCGGCGTGCTCACCTATCCGAACGTCGCCGCACTGCCGCAAACGCCCGACCTGGCGATCATCTGCACCCCGGCGCCGCTGGTGCCCCGCCTGGTCGAGGAACTCGGCGAACGTGGCACGCGCGCGGTGATGGTGATGGCCAACCAGCTCGACACCACGCTCGGCGCCGACGGAAGGCCGCTTGACCGCGGAATCCTGGAGACGATCCGGCGCCACGAGATGCGCCTGCTCGGTGGCAGCACGCTCGGTCTGCTCGTCCCCGGCCTTGGCCTCAACGCCACCTTTTCGCAGATCGCTGCACGCCCGGGCAAGCTCGGCTTCGTGTCGCAGCGCGACACCGTGGGCACCATGGTGCTCGACTGGGCGCTGCGCAAAAAAGTCGGCTTCTCGCACTTCGTGTCGCTCGGCGACAGCCTGGACATCGGCTTCGGCGAAGTGCTCGACTTCCTCGCCAGCGACTCCGGCACGCGCGCGATCCTGCTCTACATCGAATCCATCCAGGACCGCCGTGCCTTCATGGCCGCGGCGCGTGCCGCCGCGCGCAACAAGCCGGTGATCGCGATCAAGGCGGGGCGATCGCCCAACAATCCATTGATGGGCATCTCCGACCCGCTCTTCCTCGAAGTGCCCAACCTGGTCAGCCACGACGACATCCACGACGCTGCGCTGCGGCGCGCCGGCATCCTGCGGGTGGACCAGCTCGAGGAGATGTTCGGCGCGGCCGAGACGGTGCTGCGCGCGCGGCCGCTGCGCGGCGACCGCCTGGTCGTGCTCAGCAACGGCGGCGGTGCCGGGCTGATGGTGGAGGACAGCCTGTACCTGAATGGCTACACCCTCCCGCCGCTCAAGGAGCAGACCATCGACCGCCTGCGCCGCTTCATGGGCCCGGGCTGGAACGGACGCAATCCGATCGAGATCCGGGTGGATTCCGAGCCAGCCTGCTACGACCGCCTGCTGAAGATCCTGCAGGAAGAGCGCGACGGCGACGCGGTTCTGGTCATCCACACCCCGAATGCGCTGTCGAGCAGCATCGACACCGCGCAGCAGGTGATCGCCACCGCGCGCGAGATCGGCAGCAACCTGATGACCTGCTGGGTCGGCGACGAGAGCGTCGACGAGGAGCGCAGCCTGTTCATCAACGCCGGCATCGCCACCTTCGACTCCCCCGAGCACGCGGCGAGCGCCTTCCTGCACATGCACAAGCACCGCCTCGCCTCCGAGGTGCTGATGGAAGTGCCGGCTTCCGAGCCGGTCGAGTTCAGGCCCGACACGGCGCGCGCGCGCGCGGTCATCGAGCGCGCCTTGGCCGAATCGCGCCTCAGTCTCGCCGAATCAGAAGCCAAGGAAGTGCTCGCCGCCTATGGTGTGCCGGTGATCCAGACCCACGTCGCGAGCAGTCCTGAGGAGGCGGCGCAGATCGCCGGCCGCATCGGCCTGCCGGTGGCGCTGACCCTGATGTCGCGTGACATCCGGCGCAAGTGGGATGTCGGCGGGGTCGCTCTCAACCTCGAGAGCACCGACGCCGTGGAGCTGGCGGCACGCGGCATGATCGAGCGCGCCGGCCGCGCCAGCCCCCCGGTGGCCGTGAGCGGCTTCACCGTGCAGCGCATGGTGCTGCGCGGCCACGCGCGCCAGCTGCTGATCGGTGTCAGCACCGATCCGCTGTTCGGCCCCGTCATCGTGTTCGGCGAAGGGGGCCGCGCGCTCGAGATCTTCCGCGGCCTGGCCGTGGGCTTGCCGCCCCTGAACCAGCCGCTTGCGCACGACCTGATCGGACGCAGCAAGGCGGCCGCGCTGCTCGCTGCGCGCGCCCACCTCCCCGCTGCCGACCGCGACGCGCTGGCACTGACACTGACCAAGGTCTCGCAGATCGTGGTAGACCACCCCGAAATCCACGAGATGGACATCAACCCGGTGTTCGCCGACGAGAACGGCGTGCAGGCGATCGACGCCCATATCCGCCTGCGCCCGGCCACCACGCACGAACACCGGCTGGCGATCCAGCCCTACCCCAAGGGCCTCGAGGAGCCTGCGCAGCTGCGCGACGGCAGAGCGATCCTGCTGCGTCCGATCCGCCCCGAGGACGAGCCCGCGCATTACGCCTTCCTGTCGCGGCTGACGCGCGAGGACTTCATCTACCGCTTCTTCAACTACATCCCGGAGTTTCCGCGCCGCGAGATGGCACGCCTGACGCAGATCGACTACGATCGCGAGATGGCCTTCATCGCCAGTGCGACCGACACCGACGGCAAGCCGGAGACACTCGGCGTGTCGCGCGCGGTCGCCGATCCCGACAACTACACCGCCGAGTTCGCGCTCGTCATCCGCTCCGACCTCAAGCGCCAGCGACTCGGTTCCATCCTGATGGACAAGCTCATCCGCTACGCGCGCGCGATCGGCATCCGCCGCCTGGTGGGCGACGTGATGGCCGAGAACGAGCCGATGCTGGGCCTGCTGCGCCACCTCGGCTTTGTGCTCAAGGCCTCCGAGGAGCCGGGCGTGGTCAGGGCAAGCTTCGAATTGCACCCGGCCGCCGCGCACGAGGCAGCGCTGCCTTCGCACACGACACATTCGTAGGTCCGCCGTTCAGGCGGCCTTGCGTCGCATCACGCACACACTCGCCGCAGTGTGCTCTGCGCACCACGGCGAGTGCCTGCGCCCCAGGGCCCTCAGGCATCCTGCAGGATCAGCACCAGCAGCTCCTTCGGGCCGTGCGCGCCGTAGGCCAGCGTCTGCTGGATGTCGGCGGTCTTCGACGGACCGGACACCAGCAGCGCGTTGGTGGGCATGGCGCCCGCCCAGCCCTGCTCGTGCATCAGCTCATGGAAATTGTCGCGCACCTCGCTCGCCTTGAGCAGCGCGATATGGAAAGGCGGCACCAGGCTCATCAGGCGCGGCTCGGCCGGGGTCGGCCACAGCACCAGGCTGCCGGTGGCGGCGATGCCGCCGAGGGTGCCGGTGAGGCTGGCGGGGGTGCGGAAGAAGAGTTCTTCCTTCCACGCTTCCACCGCGCGATCGTAAGCCTTCAGGCGCAGCGGCACGGCGTTCAGCGCCACATGATTGGCGAACTGGCGGCCGTGCGCGGTCGTCGGCGCAATCAGCAGCTCACCGATGTTGCGCAACGCAAGGGCCTCGATCGCACGCAGCGGCCACTCGGCCGTGGTGGTCAGCAGGGTCTCGCCGTGGACCGACTCCAGCATCTGGCGCAACCGTGCGATGCGGGCCTCGGGTGCGTAGCGCCAGGGCGCGGTGAGCACGTCGACGTCGTAGTCGTCGACGATCGGGCTCGTGCCCTGCAGGCTGCTGCGCAGCTTGCCCAGGATCCGTTCTCTTGCGTTCATTGCTTGCATGCTCATCCACTCGCTCATTGGTCGCCAAGGTGCTCGCGGGCGAGCTCGTGCAGGGTGCGCGCGGCGAGCCTGGGCGCACTGCGATGCGCGGTCCACGGACCGATGGTCGACGGCATCAGGCCGCGCAGGCGCGTGCCGGCATACATCGCGGCGCGATACAGCACGGGCGAGGTATTCAAGCTGCGCCATGCCTTCCAGACCATCGTTTCCTTCTTCGAGTACTTCGTGCCCTGCCCGCGCACGTGATGCGGCTCGGCCTCGGGCGCACGCACCGCTTCCTCGCGCAGACGCCGCAGCAGCGCAGGGATGGGGATCTTCACCGGGCACACCTCGCTGCAGGCGCCGCACATCGACGACGCGGTGGGCAGGTCGCGGGTGACGTCGAGCCCGAGCATGTGCGGGGTGATGATCTTGCCGATCGGGCCGGGGTACACGGTGCCGTAGGCATGGCCGCCGATGCGGGTATAGACCGGGCAGTGGTTCATGCACGCGCCACAGCGGATGCAGTTGAGCGTCTGGCGCAGCTCGCCGTCGGCGAAGGCCTGCGTGCGGCCGTTGTCGAGCAGCACCAGGTGCACCTCGCGCGGACCGTCGAGCTCATCCGCCTTGCGCGGGCCGGAGATCATGTTCACATAGGTGGTGATCGCCTGGCCGGTCGCCGAGCGCGTCAGCAAGGACAGCAGCGGGATCACGTCGCGCAGGTTCTCGACCACCTTCTCGATGCCGGTCACCGCGATATGCACCGGCGGCACGGTGGTCGACAGGCGACCGTTGCCCTCGTTCTCGACCAGCAGCAGGGTGCCCGTCTCGGCGATCGCGAAGTTCACCCCCGAGACGCCGATGTCGGCCTCGAAGAAGTTGCGCCGCAGCGTCTCGCGGCCGATCTGGATCAGGCGGTCGACATCCTCGGTGTAATCGACCTCGAGCTTGTCGTGGAACAGCTTCGCCACCTGGCCGGCGTTGAGGTGGATCGCCGGCATGATGATGTGGGCCGGCTTCTCCTCGCGCAGCTGCACGATGAACTCGCCCATGTCGGACTCGAGGCAGTCGATGCCGCGCTCGCCGAGGTAATGGTTCATCTCCATTTCCTCGCTGACCATCGACTTACCCTTGATGATCTTCTTTGCCGCGTGCTGCTCGACGATGCGGTGCACGATCGCGTTGGCCTCCTCGACCGTCTCGGCCCAATGCACCTTGACGCCGTTGCGGGTCAGGTTGGCGTCGAGGCGTTCGAGCAGCTCGGGCAGCTTCGACAAGGCACGCGCGCGCACCCGATTGCCGAAGGCGCGCAGGCGCTCGAGCTCATCGCCGTCGGGAAACTGGCTGCGGCGCTTGTCCATCAGGAAATCCATCGCACCACGGAAATTGCGGCGCAACTGGCGATCGTCGAGCGCCTCGCGCGCATTGCGCTTGAAGGCGATCGGCACGCCGGGCACATCGGCCAGAGTGCTCATCGGGCACCTCCTTCTGCAGCCGGTGAGGTGCGACGCAGCAGGAAGCTGGCAAGATGCTCGCCGCGCAGCGTGTCGCCCTGTTTTTCGAAACAACCGTTGATGTTGAGCAGGCAGCCGCAGTCTGCGCTGACCACCTCGGCCGCGCCCGAGCCCTTGAGCGCTGCCGTCTTGTCCTTGACCATCGCGCCCGAAATGTCGGGCATGCGCACACTGAAGGCCCCCCCGAAGCCGCAGCATTCGCTCTCGTGATCATGATCGACGCGCTCGACGCCGGCGAGCTGCTTGAGCAGCGCACGACCATGCACGTGGGTGTTCATCTCGCGGCGCGCCGAACAGGAGGTGTGCAGCGCCACCCGGACCGGGCTACCGGTGTGCTCGAGCCTCACCCTGCACACCTCGAGCAGGAACTCGGCCAGTTCGAACGTGCGCTCGGCGAGCGACTCGACCTGCTTCAGCGTCTGCGGCTCGTCCTTGAACAGCTCGAAATAGTGGTGGCGGAACATGCCCGCACAGGAGCCCGAGGGCACCACCACCGGCCACTCGCCGGCGAACAGGGCGATCTGCGCACGCGCGACCGCGCGCGCCTCGTCGGTGTAACCCGAGGTGTAGGCCGGCTGGCCGCAGCAGCTCTGCGCCTGCGGAAAATGCACCGTGATGCCCTCGCGCTCGAGCAGGCGAATCGCGTCCATCCCGGCACCGGGAAAGAACACATCGATCACGCAGGTGCCGAAAAGGAAAACGTCGGACGGCTTGACCGGATAGGCACGGGCCGCCTCCAGCGGGGGGGCGACGCGGGTCGCGTTGGCAGTCGCGGGGAACGGGTGACTCATGCGCTTGGACTCCGAGTATCGATAATCTTGATCATGCGGCGCTCGCCGTATCGCGACGGCGACCGCAGGCACCGCGCGGCGGGAGGCGCCGAGACGCCCCCCTGCCCGCGCTCACCCCGCGGCGAGCAGCGGATCGCTGACACCGAGCACGTAGATGGCGATCATCGCCACGATACCGGTCATCAGCACGTAGTACACCGTCGGCCAGAAGGTCTTGCGCAGGATCGCGCCCTCACGACCGAGCAGGCCCACCGTGGCCGAAGCCGCCACCACGTTGTGGATCGCGACCATGTTGCCGGCGGCCGCGCCGATCGCCTGCACCGCCACGATCATCGCCGTGGAGATGCCGAGGGAAGTCGCCACGCCGAACTGGAACTGGCTCAGCATCATGTTGCTGACCGTATTCGAACCGGCGATGAAGGCACCGAGCGCGCCCACCGAAGGCGCCAGCAGCGGATAAACGTCGCCCACGCTGTCGGCCACCCACTTCGCCATCGCGATCGGCATGCTGGGCAGGTCGGCGGCGTTCACGCCCGAGTTGATCAAGATGCGCACCATCGGCACGGTAAACAGCAGCACGAAGCCGGCGCCGAGCAGCACGCGCGAGGACTCGCCCACCGCCTTGACCAGCGAGCGCGCGTGCATGCCGTGCAGGAACACGGTGATCAGCACCACCGCCACCAGGATGCCGCCGGGCAGGTAGAGCGGCTGGAAGTCGGCCTTGATGCCCTTCTCGCCGAGGATGTCGGCAAACACGATCACCACCGACTTCATCGCCCCGCCAATCTCGGGGAACACGCGGCTCAGCACCAGCAGCGCGCCCACCAGCACGTAGGGCAGCCAGGCACGGAAGATACTGATCGGCTGGTGATGCGGGAGCTGGTCGAGCTTCATCTCGATGCTGCCCATCCACTCGCTCGGCCACTCCTTCGGGTCGGCGAAATCCCAGGTCTTCTTCGGCACCAGGAAGCCGAAGCGTGCCGCCGTGGTGACGATGGCGAGACCGACCAGGCCGCCGAGCAGCGAGGGGAACTCGGGACCGAGGAAGACGCCGGTGAAGGCATACGGCACGGTGAACGCGAGTCCGGCGAAGAGCGCGAACGGCAGCACCTCGAGGCCGGCCTTCCAGCTCTTCTCGCGGCCGAAGAAGCGCGTCAGCATCATCACCATGATCAGCGGGATCACCGTGCCGACCATGGCATGGATGATCGCCACGTTGCCGGTGATGACCTGCAGGAAGATGTCCCAGCTCGAGCCCTTGGCGGCGAGCTGTGCACCGATCGTCGCACTGTCGAGGCCGCTATTGACCCCGATGATGATCGGCGTACCCACGGCACCGAAGGACACCGGCGTGCTCTGCACCAGCATGCCGAGCAGCACCGCCGCCAGCGCCGGAAAGCCGATCGCCACCAGCAGCGGCGCGGCGATCGCCGCCGGCGTGCCGAAGCCCGACGCGCCCTCGATGAAGCAGCCGAACAGCCACGCAATGATGATCGCCTGGATGCGGCGGTCGGGGCTGATCGTGGCGAAGCCCGCACGGATCGCGGTGATGCCGCCCGAGTACTTGAGCGTGTTGAGCAGCAGGATGGCGCCGAAGATGATCCACAGCACCCCGATCGTGATCACCAGCCCCTGCAGGGTCGAGGCGAGCACGCGGTTGACACTCATGTCCCACACCCACAGGCCGATGCCCGCGGTCAGGAAATAGACGACCGGCATCGCGCGCTTGGCGGGCCAGCGCAGACCCACCAGCAGGACCGCGGCGAGCAGGATCGGAGAAAAGGCGAGAAAGGCGAGCATACCTGGCTGCATCGGAGTCTCCACCTCAGACCGGCGCGCGCATCAAGCGCGCAACCATGAACATCGATCGAACCATCATTGCCCCTTACCCCTTCGGACGGATTTCATGAAATATGGATGTCGTGTGCTTTCGTCTTTTCGGTAAATTGGTATTACCACTTTACCGAAAGTTGCACCAGACTAAGGGAGCCCGCGAGGCATGTCAATGGGAATCATCAGATTTATCGATGGCAACATGAGGGGCGGGTTCGAGAGGCGCGTCCAGCCGGACCAGGCGCCCCGAGCGCATGCACTCTGTGTCGCAAAGGCCCTTGCCCCCGCGCGCCCACCAGACTAGATTCACACCCCGCACCACACCGCCACCCAGGACACGCCCTCGATGAAACCCGCTCCGCTCCAGCCCCATCGCCTGTCCGACAGCATCGTCGAGCGCATCGAGACCCTGATCCTCGAGGGCAGTCTGCGCCCGGGCGAGCGCCTGCCCGCCGAGCGCGCGCTCGCCGAGGAGTTCGGCGTGTCGCGGCCGTCGGTGCGCGAGGCGATCCAGAAGCTGGTGGCGCGGGGGCTGCTGGTGAGCCGCCATGGCGGCGGCACCTTCGTGAACAGCACGCTCGGCGCCTCGTTCCGCGACCCGATGATCGAGCTGCTCGAGCGCAATCCCGAGGCTCAGCGCGACCTCATCGAGTTCCGCCACACCCTGGAGGGGGCCTGCGCCTACTACGCCGCGCAGCGCGCCACCGCACCCGACCGCGAGCGCCTGAAGGCGGCCTTCGAACGCGTGCAGGACTGCTACCTGCAGCAAGGCCGCATCAGCCGTGCGGACGAGGGGCGTGCCGACGCCCTCTTCCACCTCGCGATCGCCGAGGCCAGCCACAACGCGGTGCTGCTGCATACCATCCGCAGCCTGTTCGAGTTGCTCGAGCACAACGTGGTGACCAACATCGGC
>JAKLLJ010000010.1:0-25369 GCA_023150215.1 Thauera sp.
TCTTAAATGTTAATTCTGCAGCTTTTTGGTGCGAGATTGCACCCGAAAAAATCTTTTGAGCCTAAGGTTAAGGCTATAAAGCGATACAAAAAATACATAATTTACAAAATTATGGTATCGTAAAGTCTCCTTTGTTCCTTGCTCTCCCGCGGCCCTGGGCACAGACTCTCCCTGCCGCGCGGTGGTGTTCACCATGTTGGTGCTCCTTCACTCTTTTGTCACGGTTTCCGGGGCTCGGCGCAGCGGGCCCTTGCGCTATGCGCCCACCACCGGAGTCGATAGACTTCCCGCCCCCCAGCCGCAGCCTGAAAAGTCTCGCTCGTGACCACATCCATCCAAGACCGCCTCGAGGCGTTTCGCAAGCAGGACCGCGTGCAGGCCGGTTCGCTGATCATTTCCGTCTTCGGCGACGCCGTGCTGCCGCGCGGCGGACGCATCTGGCTGGGTAGCCTGATCCGGCTGCTCGAGCCCCTGGGGCTCAACGAGCGCCTCGTCCGCACCTCGGTGTTTCGTCTCGCACGTGACGAATGGCTGGACAGCGAGCCTTGCGGCCGCCGCACCGACTATTTGCTGACGCCTTCCGGTCAGCAGCGCATCGAAGAGGCTTCGCGGCGTATCTACGCCTCTGCCGCACAGGGCTGGGATCGTCGCTGGCGGCTGATCGTCGTGGTCGGCGAGCTGGCGGCGAAGGATCGCGAGCGCTTGCGCAGGGCGCTGTTCTGGCAAGGCTTCGGCATCCTCGATGGCGACTGCTTCGTGCATCCGAGCGCCGACCTGATCACCGCCTTCGACGCGCTGGTCGGCGAGGGGCTGGGCGAGCTGCTGCCCAGGCTCAAGCCGCTGATGGCGGCGGATGCGGGGCTGGGGGCGGCGGCGAGCGATGGGGACCTGGTGCATGCGGCCTGGAATCTCGAGCGTCTGGCGGGGATGTACCGCGACTTTGTCGCCCGCTATCAGCCCGTGCTGGCTCAACTCCGCGACGGTGCCGCCGAGTCCGGTGACGAGAGTGCCTTCCTGGTCAGGATGTTGTTGATCCACGACTACCGCCGCCTGTTGCTGCGCGATCCGGGGCTGCCCGACGTATTGCTGGCCAACGACTGGCCGGGGCAGCGCGCGCGGCTGCTGTGCCGTGAGCTCTATCGTCGGCTGCTCGCGCCCTCCGAGCGCCACATCGACATGCACTTCCGGCTCGCCGACGGACGCACGCCCGAGGCGTCGTCGCTGCTGCTCGAGCGCTTCCAGGACGCCGACCCGCTGCACGGCGCCGGCTGAGGGGCGCTTGCATCCACGGCCGGCACGATGCCGTCGATCGCGTGGACCTGCAGTGGGTTCATTGCTGTTTTCCTCCGTCTGGCGTTATGTTACATATGAAGGAATTGTTTCTTCAATAAGTAATTTAAACGATAGAGGGCTTCGATGAGCGACGAACTCGACGGCAAGCATGGCGTGCAGTCTCTCGAGGTGGGCATGAGCATCCTGCGGGCGATGGTCAGCGGCAAGCGCTCGATGATGCTCAAGGACATCGCCCAGGCGGCCGACATGCCGCCGTCAAAGGCGCACCGCTATCTGGTCAGCCTGATCCGCAGCGGCCTCGTCGAGCAGGATCGGCTCACCTCGCGCTACGACCTCGGCCCCTTCGCCCTGAATCTAGGCCTGGTCGCCCTCGACCGCGTCGACCGCATCCGTCTTGGCCTCAACGCGATCAGCGAGCTGCGTGACATCACCAACGAGACGGTCGCGCTGGCCGTGTGGAGTGATCGCGGGCCGGTGATCGTGCGCTGGGAGCGCCCGCGTCGTCCGATCACCGTCAACGTGCTCACCGGTACCAGCCTCAGCCTGCTGAGCTCGGCCGCAGGGCGCGTCTTTGCCGCGTGGCTTCCCGAGCAGCAGACGGAAGCGCTGCTGCGTGCCGAAATTGAATCCGGCCGGGTGCCCGCGGGCATCGCCACCCTCGACGACGCGCGCCGGCTGCTCGCCGAGGCGCGCGCGCGCGGGCTGTCGGTGATCTCCAGCGGCTATTTCGCCCGTGGCGTCGAGGCGGCGGCGGGCCCGGTGTTCAACTTCAAGAACGAGATCAACATGAGCATCGCCCTCGTGGGCGTCGAAGGCACGCTGGATCTCCGTCCGCAAAGCCCCGTGCTCCTCGCCCTGAAGGAGGCCTGCGATGCGCTGTCGCTGCGACTCGGCGCCACCGCGATCCCGGGGGGCGAGCCGGGCGCGCACGCGAGCTGAAGCGCGGTCGTTGCGCTTGGCGGGTGCGCCTTGGAATTGATACAAACTTTTCACTTGACGTGATCTTTTGTATCAATTCTAATTAATGGAACGTGTTCTGTATTTCAGAACTGCCGCCCGTCGAGCGGCACGCCATGACGCGCCGGAGCCGGTGCACCGGCCATCCGCATCACCCACGGAGGAGACACCATGAAGTTGCGCAACACCCTGCTGGCCGCCCTCGGCCTCGCCTTTGCCGCCACCGCCGCCCACGCCGAGATCAAAGTCGGCGTCGTGCTGTCGGCCACCGGCCCGGCCGCCTCGCTGGGGATCCCGGAAAAGAACACGATCGCGCTGCTGCCTGCGAGCATCGGCGGTGAGAAGGTGAGCTACATCGTGCTCGACGACGCCTCCGACACCACCACGGCCGTCAAGAACGCCCGCAAGCTGACGGTCGAGGACGGCGTCGACGTGATCATCGGCTCCACCACCAGCCCGGCTTCGCTGGCCATGGTCGACGTGGCCGCCGAAACGAAGACGCCGATGATCTCGATGGCCGCCTCTGCGCGCATCGTCGCGCCCATGGACGACAAGAAGCGCTGGGTCTTCAAGACGCCGCAGAACGATCAGCAGATGGCGTCGGCGATCATCGGGCACATGAGCGCCAACAAGGTGAAGAAGGTTTCCTTCATCGGCTTCGCCAACGCCTACGGCGAGGGTTGGTACGAGCAGTTCAAGAAGCTCGCCGAAGCCAAGGGCATCGAGGTCGTCGCCAGCGAGCGCTTCAACCCCGCCGACACCTCGGTGACCGGGCAGGCGCTCAAGCTGATGTCGGTGAAGCCGGACGCGGTCTTCATCGCGGGCTCGGGCACGCCCTCGGCGCTGCCGCAGAAGACCCTGCGCGAGCGCGGCTACAAGGGGCCGATCTACCAGACCCACGGCGTGGCCAACAACGACTTCCTGCGCATCTGCGGGAAGGACTGCGAAGGCACGCTGCTGCCGGTCGGCCCGGTGCAGATGGCCCGCAGCCTGCCGGACAGCCATCCGGTGAAGGCGAGCGCGCTGGCCTACGTCGAGAAGTACGAGACCGCCAACGGCGCGGGCTCGGTGTCGAGCTTCGGCGCCTACGCGTGGGATGCCGGGGTGCTGCTGCAGGCGGCCGTCCCCAATGCGCTCAAGACTGCCAAGCCCGGCTCGCCCGAGTTTCGCGCGGCGCTGCGCGATGCACTCGAGGGCGTGAAGGAAGTCGCCGGCGCCACCGGCATCTACTCCATGAGTGCCGAGGATCACCTCGGCCTGGACGACCGCTCGCGCGTGATGATCGAGATCCGCAACGGCACCTGGTCGCTGCTCAAGTAAGCATCCTCTCCCGCGGCGGGGCGCCTCGCGTCCCGCCGCGCGTCCGTCCGGCATTCCCGGTACATCGAATCAATCACGGCGCCCTGCAAGGCAGCGCCCGGACGAGGCATTTCCATGGATATGTCAATTGCACTGATCCTGTCCCAGGACGGCATCACCAACGGCGCGATCTACGCGCTCCTGGCGCTGGCGCTGGTGCTGGTGTTCGCGGTCACGCGGGTGATCTTCATCCAGCAGGGCGAGTTCGTCGCCTACGGCGCGCTGACGCTGGCGATGATGCAGTCGGGCGCGCTCCCCGCCACGGTGTGGATGCTGGTGGTCATGGGGGCGTTGGTGACGGCGCTCGACGGCGTGCGCGCGCTCAAGGCGGGGCAGGGCCGGCGTGCCGTCGGGGTGGCGGGGTGGAACCTGGCCTATCCACTGGCGCTGGCTGCGGCGCTTGGCGCGCTCCCGGTCAATGAGGCGCCGCTGGCCTTGCAGGTGCTGCTGACGCTGGCGATCGTCGTGCCGATGGGGCCGATGATGTACCGGCTGATGTACCAGCCGATCGCCTCGGCGCCGGTGCTGGTCCTGCTCATCGTCTCGGTGGCGCTGCACATCGCGATGGTGGGCCTGGGGCTGCTGTTCTTCGGTGCGGAAGGCCAGCGCACGCCGGCGTTCAGCGAGTTCAGCTTCGAGATCGGCCCGCTGATGGTCTCCGCGCAGACGCTGTGGGTGCTGTTGGTGTCGGCCTTGCTGATCGTGGCGCTGTACCAGTTCTTCGGGCGCACGCTCTATGGCAAGGCCCTGCGTGCGACCGCGATCAATCGCATGGGTGCCCAGCTGATGGGCATCTCGCCCACGCTCGCCGGCCGCCTCACGTTCTTCCTTGCCGCCTTCATCGGCGCGCTCTCGGGCGTACTGATCGCCCCCATCACCACGATCTACTACGACACCGGTTTCCTGATCGGCCTCAAGGGCTTCGTCGCCGCCATCATCGGCGGGCTGGCGAGCTACCCGCTGGCCGCGTTGGGAGCACTCGCGGTGGGGCTGCTCGAAGCCTTCGCCTCGTTCTGGGCCAGCGCCTACAAGGAAGTCATCGTGTTCACCCTGATCATTCCCGTGCTGCTGTGGCGCTCACTGACCAGCCACCACGTGGAGGAAGAAGAATGAGAACCGACCGTATCGTCCTCGGGGCCTTTCTCGCCCTGCTGCTGCTGGTGCCGGCGATCCTGTCGCCGTACTACGTGACGCTGTTGAACTACATCGGCCTGTACGCGATGGTGGCGCTCGGCCTGGTGCTGCTGACCGGCGTCGGCGGCCTGACGAGCTTCGGCCAGGCCGCCTTCGTGGGCTTGGGCGCCTACACCACCGCTGCGCTCACCACCGCCCCCGATCTGCCGGGGTGGCTGGCCTGGGTGGGCGCTTCGCCCTGGCTCACGCTGGTGGCGGGGCTGATCCTCACTGCAATCGTTGCGCTGCTGATCGGTTCGCTCACCCTGAAACTGTCCGGCCACTTCCTGCCCCTGGGTACGATCGCCTGGGGCATCAGCCTGTACTTCCTGTTCGGCACCATGCAGGACCTCGGCGGGCACACGGGGATCAGCGGCATCCCGGCGATCGGGCTCCTCGGCTGGACGCTCGACGAGGGCGGCGAGATCTACTACCTGATCTGGGCCTTCCTGCTCGTAGCCATGCTCACCACCCACAACCTGCTCGACTCGCGCGAGGGGCGCGCGATCCGCGCCCTGAAGGGTGGCCGGGTGATGGCCGAGGCGATGGGGGTGGATACCTCGCGCTCGCGCATGGTGATCTTCGTGATCGCGGCGCTGCTGGCCTGCGCCTCGGGCTGGCTCTACGCGCACATGCAGCGCTTCGTGAACCCGACCCCGTTCGGTGTGCATATCGGCATCGAATACCTGTTCATGGCGGTGGTCGGCGGCGCCGGCTACGTGTGGGGCGCGATCGTCGGTGCGGGCGTGATCACCGTGCTCAAGCAGTGGCTGCAGGACTGGCTGCCGAGCCTGCTGGGTGCCACCGGCAACTTCGAGACGATCGTGTTCGGCCTGCTGATGGTGCTGGTGCTGCACCGCGCCCGCGAGGGCCTGTGGCCGATCCTCAAGAAGCTGGTGCCGGTGCGCGCGCGCAACAAGACGATCGACCCCGACGCCGAGGCGCTGCCGCGGCGCACCCTGCCCAAGGCTGGCGAGCTGATCCTCGAGGCCAGGGACGTCACGCGCAAGTTCGGCGGCCTGGTCGCCAACAACAACATGAGCCTGGAGGTGCGCGCGGGCGAGATCCTCGCCCTCATCGGCCCCAACGGCGCGGGCAAGAGCACGATGTTCAACCAGATCTCGGGCGTGGATACGCCGACTTCGGGCGAGGTGCGCTTCCTCGGCAAGCCGGTGGCCGGCCACGACTCGCGCGAGATCGCCCGCATGGGCATGAGCCGCACTTTCCAGCATGTGAAGCTGTTGCCGACGATGAGCGTGCTCGAGAACGTGGCGATCGGCGCGCACCTGAGGAGCACCCAGGGCGTGCTGAGCTCGGCCTGGCGCCTGGATCGCGCCGAAGAGGCGCGCATCCTCAAGGAGGCCGCCCGTCAGATCGAGCGCGTGGGCCTCGCCGAGCACATGTACGAGGAAGCCGGCAACCTCGCCCTGGGCCAGCAGCGCATCCTCGAGATCGCGCGTGCGCTGTGTGCCGACCCCTGCCTGCTGCTGCTCGACGAGCCCGCAGCCGGCCTGCGCTTCAAGGAGAAGGAGGCGCTCGGCGAACTGCTTCGGAAGCTGCGCGCGGAAGGCATGGCGACCCTGATCGTCGAGCACGACATGGACTTCGTGATGAGCCTGGTCGATCGCGTGGTGGTGATGGAGTTCGGCCAGAAGATCGCCGAAGGCCTGCCGGACGAGGTCCAGCAGAACCCGGCAGTGCTCGAGGCCTATCTGGGCGGTGTGGAGTGAGCGGGGACAACGAGATGACACAGCAAACGCAAGCCGGCTCGAACACGGGCGCATCCTCGAACACCGGCGCCACCAGGCCGGTGCTCGAGATCAAGGACCTGTGCGTGTCCTACGGCAAGGTCGAGGCGCTCACCAACGCCAGCCTCACCGTGGGCGAGGGCCAGATCGTGACCGTGATCGGCCCCAACGGTGCGGGCAAGACGACGATGCTGTCGGCGATCATGGGCGTGCTCGGCTCCCGTGGCCAGGTTGCCTTCGACGGCAGCGTCGAGGTCGTGCCCGAGGTTGAGCGCATGGTCGCGCGCGGCATGACCCTGGTGCCCGAGAAGCGCGAGCTCTTCGGCGAGATGAGCGTCGAGGACAACCTGGCCCTGGGCGCCTTCCAGCGCTACCGCATGGGCAAGCGCGACCACGCGCAGACGCTCGAAGAAGTGTACGCGCTCTTCCCGCGCCTGAAGGAGCGCCGCGACCAGGCCGCGGGCACCATGTCCGGCGGCGAGCGCCAGATGCTCGCCGTGGGCCGTGCGCTGATGGCCAAGCCCAAGCTCTTGATGCTCGACGAGCCCAGCCTCGGGCTGGCGCCGCTGATTGTGCGCGAGATCTTCCGCATCATCACCGAGCTGCGCCGGCGCGGCGTGTCGATCCTGCTCGTCGAGCAGAACGCGCGCGCCGCGCTGCAGGTGGCCGACTACGCCTACGTGCTCGAGACCGGACAGATCGCCATGCAGGGCCCGGCGCATGAGCTGGCGGGCGACTCGCGCGTGATCGAGGCCTACCTCGGGCTCGGCGGCAAGCATCAGGCGATGCTGTCGACCTGAGCCGCGAGCTCATCCGCCCCCAACAGAAAAGGACCAAGCCATGGACGCGATGCGCATCCTGATGGACGAACACCAGTCGCTGGCCGCGATCATCCACGCCATCCGCCACATGATCGGCGAGATCGCCGCGGGTCGCCTGCAACCCGATCACAAGCTGCTCGAGGCGATGGTGCAGTACCTCGACGCCTACCCGGAGAAGCGCCACCACCCCAAGGAGGACGCGTTTCTCTTCGGGCCGCTGCGCGCGCGCACGCATGACGCCGATGCCGCGCTCGACACGCTCGAGGCCGAGCACGCCCAGGCCGAGGCCCGCATCGCGGTGCTCGAGGCCGCGGTCAAGGCTTATGCGCAGGACCCGGCCGGCAGCTTTGAGGCCTTCAACACCGCTTTCAACGACTACGCTGCCTTCTACCGCACCCACATGATGACCGAGGAGCGCGAGGTCTTGCCGCTGATCCGCAAGCACTTCACCGCCGAGGACTGGGACAGGGCCAACGCCGGCTTCATCGCCGACGATCCGCTCGGTGGCACGCGGGCGAGCGCGCGAGCGGGCGAAGAGGACTTCGCGCTGATCTTCTCCAAGCTCGTCGCCGCTGCACCGGCGCCTATCGGGCTCGGCGCAGGGCCGTACAAGGGCTGAACTCACGTGCACTCGTTCCACGCGGGCGCTCGACCGGGCTAGAATCCGTCACCGATTCCAGTCCGCCGGGTCGCCCCATGTGTGTCCGGCCCCAACAGCGGTGAATGCGTGAGCGCCGAAAACAACAGTTCCACCCCGGAGTCCCCTCCGTCTTCCTCGACCGTGCCGCGGGTCGATGACGCCACCGCCCAGTTCGTGGCCTGGGTTCGCGGTGCCGCACCCTATATCCACGCGTTCCGCGGGCGTACCTTCGTGGTCGGTTTCGGCGGTGAGCTCGCCGCGGGCGAGCGCGCACAGAGCCTCGCCTACGACTGCAACCTGCTCGCCGCGCTCGGCATCCGCCTGGTGCTGGTGCACGGTGCACGTCCGCAGATCGACGTCGAGCTCGCCCGTCGCGGCCTCGAGCCACGCTTTCACCATGGCCTGCGCGTCACCGACGTGGACGCGCTCGAGTGTGTCAAATCGGCGATGGCGGTCACCCGCTTCGAGGTCGAGGCGCTGCTCTCGCAGGGCCTGCCCAATACGCCGATGGCGGGCAGCTACATCCGCGTCACCGGCGGCAACTTCATCACCGCGCGGCCGTTCGGCGTGGTCGATGGCGTCGATTATCAATACACCGGCGCGGTGCGCAAGATCATTGCCGAGGAGATCAACGCCGACCTCGACCAGCAGAACGTGGTGCTGATCACCCCGCTCGGCGTGTCGCCGGCCGGGGAGATCTTCAACCTCGCGATGGAGGAGGTGGCCGAGGCGGTGGCGGTGGCGCTGAAGGCGGAGAAGCTGATCTACCTGTGCGACGCGCCCGGTCTGCTCGATGCCGATGGCGAACTCGTCGAGTCGGTCACCGCCGACGAGGCGCAGGGCAAGCTCGACACCGGCGAGGGGCTCACCGAGGACCTGCACCTCTTCCTGCCGTGCGCGATCCGCGCCGTCCGCAAGGGCGTGGCGCGCTGCCACCTGATCGACCGCGACCTCGACGGCGGCCTGCTGCTCGAGTTCTTCACCCGTGCCGGCGTCGGAACCGTGGTTTCGCGCGATCCGCTGTTCCGCTTGCGCGAAGCCACGATCGAGGATGTCGGTGCGCTGGTGGCACTGATCTCGCCGATGGAGGCCGACGGCACCCTGGTGCGGCGCGGCCGCGAGCTGCTCGAGCAGGAGATCGAACGCTTCACGGTGGTCGAGCACGACGGCGTGCTGGTTGGCTGCGCAGCGCTCTATCCGTTCAGCGAGGACAACGCGGCCGAGCTTGCCTGCCTTGCCGTGGTGCCCGAGTACCGCCGCGCCGGCCTCGGCGACCAGCTCCTCAAGCGCATCGAACGGCGCGCACGCGTGCAGCGGCTCGAGCGCCTGTTCGTGCTCACCACGCGCACCGCGCACTGGTTCCGCGAGCGCGGCTTCAACGAGATCGGTCCCGAGGCGCTGCCGCGGCAAAAGCGCGAGCTCTACAATTTCCAGCGCCGCTCCAAGGTCTTCGTGAAGACGCTATGAGCGCTGGTGCGGGCTCTGCCGACCGGGATGATGCCCGCTTGCTCGCCGAGATCGCGCTCGGCGTGCGCAGCGTCGAGGCGGTGTTCCTGCCCGGTCTCGTGCTGCGCTGGATCAGCCCCTCGATCGAGGCGCTCACCGGCCATTCCCCGGCGGATTGCGCGGCGGCGGCCGATCCGTTCGAGCTGCTCGTCTATGACGACGACCGTGCCTTCTGCCGCCAGATGGCACGCGAGGTCGAAGCCGGCGGACCGCCCCAGGACTTCGAGTTGCGCCTGCTCGCGCGCGACGGTAGCGTGGTGTGGGTCGCCACCCATTTGCGCCGGCGCAGCGGCGAGGGCGGCGGGCTGCGGCTGTCGGCCGAGCACATCCAGGCCCGCAAGGAAGCGGAGAACGCGCTGCTCGAGACCGTGGCGGCGCTGCGCCGTGCACAAGCCTTGCGCGAGCATTACCTGACCCGCAGCAATGACGAACGCCAGCGCCTGTCCGCGCTGCTCGACCTGATCCGGCTCGGCATCCTGTTCATCGACCAGGATGGCCGTGTGCTCTACCACAACCGCGCGATGCTCGAGATCTGGCGCTTTCCGCCCGATACCCGCTTCGTCGGCAGCCGCGATGCGGTGCTCAAGGAGCAGGTCGGCCGCGTGGTGGCCGATCCGCAGGCTTACCACGCCCACATCGAGCGCACGGTGCGCGCACGCACGCCGGTCAGCGACGAGTACGAGTTCCACTTCGCCGACGGGCGTGTCGTGACCGACCGCTCGGCGGTGGTGAAGGGGGGCGACGACGATCGCCGCATTGGCCGGCTGTGGATCTACGAGGACGTCACCGAGGCGCGGCGCACGGCGACCCGGCTGCTCGAGCTCGCTGAGCGCGACGAGCTCACCGGGCTCTACAACCGCCGGCGCTTCCATGAAGAACTCGCGCGCATGCTTGCGGACGCGGCACGGCACGGTACCGAGCTCGGCCTGCTGTCCTTCGATCTCGACGGCTTCAAGCCGGTCAACGATTCATTCGGCCACCAGGCGGGCGATGAGGTGCTGGCCCGGCTCGCCGTCGAACTCGGCCGCACCGTGCGCCGCAACGAGACGCTGTTCCGCATCGGCGGTGACGAGTTCGCGCTCCTCGTCCCGAATGGCGCCGCCGAGGGGCTGCTCGAGCTGGCCCACCGGCTGGTGCACACCGTGGGTGCGCTGCGCTTTTCCTTCGGAGGCTATGAGACCGGCGTCACCGCCAGCGTCGGCATCGCCCGCTTTCCCGCCAATGCGACCGATGGCGAGGCGCTGGTGGCGGCCGCCGACGAGGCGCTCTACCGCTCCAAGAGCGCGGGGCGCAATCGTGCGACCGTGTCCGCGAGGGGCGGCGGTGAATCGGCTAGAATGGCGCCCTCGAACCCCGATGAACCCGCAAGCAGAAAGGATTGAACATGGCTCGCATGGTGAACTGCGTGAAGCTCGGTCGCGAGGCCGAAGGCCTGGACCTCCCCCCGGTGCCCGGCGCGCTCGGCAAGCGCATCTTCGAAAACGTCTCGAAGGAGGCGTGGCAGCAGTGGATCAAGTACCAGACCATGCTGATCAACGAGAACCGTCTGAACCTGATGGACGCGCGCGCGCGCAAGTACCTCGCCGAGCAGATGGAGAAGCACTTCTTCGAAGGCGGCGCCGACCAGGTCGCCGGCTACGTGCCGCCGCAGCCGTAAGCGGGCGAACGAGCGCAAGAAAAAAGGCTCGCAGCGCACGCTGCGAGCCTTTTTTGCTTGCGGCCCGCGCGGACTCAGCGCTTGGCCACCGACGCCTGCGAGTTCTCGAAGCGCACATCCTGGCCGCGCGCGACATAGACCACGTGTTCGGCGATGTTCATCGCGTGGTCGCCGATGCGCTCGATCGCCTTGGCGATGAACAGCATCTCCAGGCTGCTCGAGATCGTGCGCGGGTCTTCCATCATGTAGGTGATCAGCTGGCGCATCACGCCCTTGAAGTTGGCGTCGATCTCGGCGTCCTTGCGGCGCAGATCCTCGATGCCGTCCGGATTGACCCGGGCGAAGGCGTCGAGCGAGGCGCGCAGCAGCTCGAGCGCCAGTTCCACCGCCTGCGTCAGGCCGATGCGCGGCACGAAGGGGGTTTCGGCGCTGTGCAGGCGACGCGCCGCCTTGGCGATCTTCTTGGCTTCGTCACCGATGCGCTCGAGGTCGGTGGCGATCTTGATCACCGCCAGCACCAGGCGCAGGTCGCCCGCGGCCGGCTGGCGCTTGGCGATGATGTGGGTGCATTCGTCATCGAGCTCGATCTGGGCGAGGTTGATCGGCTTGTCGCCGTCGACGACGGCGTCGAGCAGGTCGAGCTGGCCGCTGCGCAAGCCCTCGAACGCGCGGCTCACTTGCGCTTCGGCGAGGCCGCCCATGTTGAGGACGCCACGGCGGATCTCTTCGAGCTCGATGTCGTACTGCCTGAGGGTGTGTTCGGTCATGTTCGCCACGGTCCGGTTCATGAAACGGTCAGGTTAACAGTTCAGTGTTAAGGTTTTGTTGCCTGCAACACGACTGCCATGCAGGCGTTCAGCGCGCGCTCAGGCGCTGGACGCCACCGCTTGCGGCGAGCAGCAGCACGTCTGCGCCACGGGCGGCAAACAAGCCGTTGGTGACCACGCCGACGATCTGGTTGATGTGCATCTCGGTGGCGACCGGGTCGGTGATCGACAGCCCGTGGACGTCCAGGATCAGGTTGCCGTTGTCGGTCACGAAGCCTTCGCGCAGTTTCGGTTCGCCGCCGAGCCGGCGCAGTTCGCGCGCGACGTGGCTGGACGCCATCGGGATCACCTCGACCGGGAGCGGAAAACGGCCGAGCACCTCGACCCGCTTGCTCGCGTCGCAGATGCACACGAAGCGCTCGGCGACCGCGGCGACGATCTTCTCGCGCGTGAGTGCGCCGCCGCCGCCCTTGATCATCGCGAAACCGCCGTCGATCTCGTCGGCGCCATCAACGTAGACCGGCACCGACTCGATCCCGTTGAGGTCGAAGACCTCGATGCCGTGGGCACGCAGCCGTTTCGTGCTGGCCTCGGAACTGGAGACCGCACCGATGATGCGGTCGCGGATCGTGGCCAATGCATCGATGAAGTGATTGACAGTCGAGCCGGTGCCGACGCCGACGATGCTGCCTTCGACGACATCGGCGAGGGCGGCATGGGCGGCGGCTTTCTTGAGTTCATCCTGGGTCATGATGGGTCGCAGAAGAGGAAGTGGAGGAGGTTCAGACGAGGCCGTGGAAGGGCTGGACGAAGACCGTGTCGCCGGCGCGCACGGCGGTGCAGTCTTCGGCGAGCACGACGAAGCAGTCGGCCTCGGACATCGAGCTCAGCACCCCGGAGCCTTGCGCG
Source organism: Thauera sp. (assembly GCA_023150215.1). GTDB lineage: Bacteria > Pseudomonadota > Gammaproteobacteria > Burkholderiales > Rhodocyclaceae > Thauera. The sequence continues at coordinate 12,831 of JAKLLJ010000010.1, forward strand.
CCGGCGAGCGCGACCGCAACGCCGTCGGCGTCGCGCTGCAGGCGGCCGCGCAGGTATTCGACGCGGCCGGGCTGCTTGCGCATCGAGAACGCGGCACGCGCCGCGAAGCGCTCGGCGGGCGGCAGGGGCGCGACACCCATCAGGGCGAGCAGGGCATCCTGCACGAACTGGTAGAAGGTCACCATCACCGCCACCGGATTGCCCGGCAGGCCGAACAGCACCGCATTGCCGATGCGGCCGAAGGCCATCGGCCGCCCCGGCTTGATCGCCAGCTTCCAGAACGCGACCTCGCCCATGCGCGCCATCATCTCGCGGATGAAGTCGGCCTCGCCGACCGACACGCCGCCGCTGGTGATGATCACGTCGGCGGCCTGCGCCGCCTCGCGAAAGGCCTCCTCGAGCGCATCCGGGCGATCGGCCACCACGCCGAGGTCGAGCAGCTCGCAACCCAGCCGGGTGAGCACGCCGTGGAGGGTATAGCGGTTGCTGTCATAGACCTCGCCGGGGCCGAGCGGACGGCCGATCGAGGCGATCTCGTCGCCGGTGGACATCACGGCCACGCGCAGCTTGCGGCGCACGCACACCTCGGCGATGCCGAGCGAGGCGATGAGGCCGAGCTCGGCCGGGCCGCAGCGCTTGCCGGCGGCGATTGCGATCCCGCCCTCGGCGAGGTCCTCGCCCGCGCGGCGCAGGTTCTGGCCCTTCTTCTGACCGCCGGGGATGAACACCCGGTCGTGCTCGCGGCGGGCGACTTCCTGCACGACGATGGTGTCGGCGCCCTGCGGGATGGTGGCGCCGGTCATGATCCGCAGCGCCTGGCCGGGGCCGACGATGCCGGAGAAGGGGCGCCCGGCGAAGGCGGTGCCGACCACCACGAGCGCGGTCTCGCCGTCGGCGGCGAGATCCTGCGCGCGCAGCGCGTAGCCGTCCATCGCCGAGTTGTCGTGCGCGGGCACGTTGTAGGGGGCGATGACGTCCTCGGCGAGCACGCGGCCGAGGGCGGCGCGCACTGCGACGCGCTCGCGCCCGGCGATCGGCGTCAGCGCGCCGAGGATCGCGGTGCGGGCCGCGTCCACGCTGAGGAAACTGCGGCTGTCGCCGCCGCCTGCGGAAATCGGATTCATGGGTTCACTCCGTCCTCGATCGATTGCCGGCGCCTGCGCCGTGGTGCGCTCACAGCGCGCCGTAGGAATGCAGGCCGGTCAGGAACATGTTGACGCCGACGAAGGCGAAAGTGGTGACCAGCAAGCCGACCACCGCCCACCACGCCAGCACCGCGCCGCGCAGGCCCTTGGTCAGGCGCATGTGCAGCCAGGTCGCGTAGTTGAGCCACACGATCAGCGCCCAGGTCTCCTTCGGGTCCCACTGCCAGTAGGTGCCCCAGGCCTCGGCCGCCCACAGCGCGCCGAGGATGGTGGCGATGGTGAAGAAGGCGAAGCCGATCGCGATCGCCTTGTACATCACGTCCTCGAGCACGCGCAAGGCGGGCAGGCGGGTGGCGAGGATGCCGCGCGCGGCGAGCAGGTAGGCGGTGCCGACCATGGCCGAGACCGCGAAGGCGCCGTAGCCGATGAAGTTGGTCGGCACGTGCACCTTCATCCAGTAGGACTGCAGGGCCGGAATCAGCGGCTGGATCTCGTGCGCTTCGCGGGTGAAGGTGTACCACAGCAGGAAGCCGACCGCGGCAGAGATCACGATCATCACGAAGGCGCCCATGCGCCGGGTGGCGTAGCGGCCCTCGTAGTAGAGGTAGAGCAGCGCGGTCATCAGCGTGAACAGCACGAAGACTTCGTACAGGTTGCTGATCGGGATGTGGCCGATCTCGGGGCCGAGCAGGTAGGACTCGTACCAGCGTACGAAAAGGCCGGTGCTGCCCATGACTGCGGCGAGCCAGGTCAGCGCCGAGCCGGTGCGCTCGCCAAAGTCGCTGCGCGCGAGCAGGCCCAGCCAGTAGGCGCCGGTGGCGATGAACACCAGCGCGCTCATCCACATGATCGCGGTCTGGCTGGAGATGAGGTACTTGAGCAGGAAGGTCTGCTCGGCGCGCGCGAGCTCGCCCTGGTAGAGCGTGATGCTCGCCAGCGCGAGCAGCGCCACCGCGGCAAGGAAGGCGCGGAAGGGTTTCCAGTGCCAGCCGATTGCGGTGAGCACCGGGACGTGGAGCACCAGGATGAGGTCGTCGTAGACGTCCATCACCGGGTGGTAGCGATGGAGCGCAAAGCCCGCGCCGATTGCAAGCGCCAGTGCGTACAGCCAGTCGATCGCGTCCAGCCGGCGCAGCCAGTGCGTGCGCGGCGTGGGGGCGGCGGGCGCGAGCACTGCGCCGGCGGGGTGGGTGGGGCGCAGGCCGGGGTTGGGGGTCGAGCGGGCGATTTCCATCAGGCACCTTCTGGCGTCAAGGATGCGGGCACGGGGGCGCCGAGTGCGGCGGCGAGGCCCTCGACATGGTTGCGGAAGGCTTCGTCGACATCCAGCGCCCTGCGGTTGGAGGACATCGCCACCAAGGCCCCGCCGGGCCTGACGAGCACGAACAGGCGGCGTTCGCGGATGTAGAGCATCGCGAACACCCCGAGCACGAGCAGCAGCGCGCCCAGATAGACGAGCGGCATGCCTGGCGAGCGCGTGGCCTGCAGCACGGTGGCGTGGCGTTCCGTGAAGGAATCGAGCTGCAACCAGGCCGGTGCGCCATAGAACAGGCTGTCGGAGATCGCGGCGATCGAGTCGTTCACGTAGGTGGCGCGCGCCGGGTTCAGCTCGAGTGCCGGCTCGCCGGCGGTTTCGCGCGCCATCATCCAGGCTTCTGCGGCGAGGCCCTGCAGGATGCGGATGAGGACCTCGGCGGCCTGGCTGCGCCCGGCCGCGGGCACCGACTGCTCGATGAAGCCGCCGAGCGCGTCGTACCCCTGCTCGGCGAACAGGCCGAGCGTCTGGCGCGCACTCTGGACCAGCGCCTCGCGCGTGGCGTCCTGGCCTCCTGCCGGCGGGACGCTGCGCGCGGCGAAGCGTGCGAGCAGCGCATTGCGCTGCGCCGGGTCGAGCAGGCGGTCACGGATCGCGAACCAGGTGTCGACGCGTCCGCCTTCGTCGAGTGGGATGCGCATGTAGCGGAAGGCGTCGGCCTGGGTGTCGCGCAGCCCGGTGTACAGGAACCAGCGCCCGTCCTGCTCGATCGGCAGCATGTAGTTGTGGAACTCGCGCGCCTGTCCGGCCGCGTCGCGCAGTTTGACGGTGAAGCTCGGGCCAAGGTTGCGCAGGTCGCGCTGGCCGGCCGCCTTCGCGCCGCTGCCCAGGTGCTGCTGCAGCTTCTCCATGCCGCGCAGGGCGTCCGCGGGGGCCTCGCCGCCACCCATGTCCTCGACGTTGAAGGCCTTGAAGTCGGTGAACTCGAGGGCGTAGCGAAAGCCCGCACGGTCGTCGGCGAACTCGGCGCTCTCGCCGACCTGGCCTGCGATCTCGCGCAGCACGCCCGGGCGACCGGGCAGCAGGCTGCGTGCCTTGATCGCCAGCCGCGAGCCGCCGTCCTCGAAGCTCGACTGGTAGAGCGTGATGCCATCGAGGGTGAGCGGCTTGTTGACCTCGATCGTGTGCGGTGTGGTTTCGCCGCTGTGCCGGTCGGTGACCCGGATGTCGCTGGCGAAGCGCTTGGGCATGCCGTTTTCGTAGTGGTCGATGTGGAACTTGTCGAGCGCGATGGTGAACGGCAGCTCCTGCAGCAGGATGCCGTCGCCCAGACCGAGCACCGCGAAGCTCGTCGCCCGACCTTCGGGAATGAACACATCGCCCCGGAAGCTCGGGTTGTCGAGGCCGAGGCGGGCCGATTCGGGGATGTCGGCGATCAACTGGTTGCCGGCGGTGGTGTGCTTGTCGCCGAGCCAGACCTGCAGCCGCAGCGGCAGGTTGCCGTCGAGCAGTCCGCCGATACAGATCAGCACGATCGCGCCGTGGGCGAAGAAGTAGCCGATGCGCCCGGAGGTGCCCTGGCGCGCGGCGAGCAGGGTGCCCTCGCCGTTGTCGGCGATGCGGCAGGCGAAACCGGCCTGTCGGAGATAGGCCTGGCTGCGGGCGACGGCCTCGCCGGCCGCCATCGCCGGCATCAGCTCGGCGCGGTGAGCGAAGCTGTTCAACGAGGCTGCACGTGCGCGCTCGCGAAAGCTGCGCATCTCGCGCAGCATCGGTGCCGTCTGGCGCACGATGCAGAGCGTGGTCGACAGCACCAGAAAGGCGAGGATGACGAGGAACCAGCCGGCGTTGTACACCGAGTACAGGCCGAGCTTCTCGAACACCGGAAACCAGAACGGACCGAACTGGCTGAGGTAGGCATTGAACGGCTCGTTCTGGCGAACGACCGTGCCCACCACCGAAGCGATCGACAGGATCGTCAGCAGGGCAATGGCAAATCGCATCGAGCTGAACAGCTCGAAGAGGGCGCGCGCGGTGCCGCGATGCATCCGGACCTCGGAAAAGAACGCCCGCCCGCCAGACGCCCGCCGGCTCCGCCGCGATATCGAAGCGGGCAGCGCACCCGGCGGATCGGCGAGGCGCGGGACGATGCAGGACCGTCCCGGCTCAGGGTGTTGCGAAGGGGGCAGCGCAGGGGATCAGCGCAGGCCGGCAGCGTAGTCGGCGACGGCCTTGATTTCCGGGTCGGTCATCTTGATTGCGATCATGCGCATCATGCTGTTCGGATCGTTCGCGCGCACGCCGTCACGGAAGGCCTTCATCTGCGTTTCGGTGTATTCGGCGAACTGCCCGGACAGGCGCGGATACTGGGCGGGCATGCCGGCGCCTGCCGGGCCGTGGCAGGCGGCACAGGCGGGCACGCCCTTGGCGGCGATGCCGGCGCGCCAGATCTTCTGGCCGAGATCGATGGTGGCGAGGTTCTTCGCCGGTTCGGGCTGCAGTTCGAAGGACGCGAAATGCTTGGCCAAGGCGCGCATGTCTGCTTCTTCGAGGCTGGCGACCATGCCGCCCATGATCGCGTTCTCGCGCACCGGGGCGTTGCCATTCCAGCCCTTGAACTCGCGCAGCTGCTTGAAGAGATAGTCTTCATGCTGGCCGGCGATCTTGGGGTTCGCGGGCAGCTGGCTGTTGCCATCGGCCATGTGACAGGCGGCACACAGCGTCTCGGCGGTCTGTTTCGCCTTGTCGAGATCCGCAGCCTTGTCCTGGGCCTGAAGGCTGCCGGCGACCAGCAGAAGCGACGAGAGCAGCAGGGAACGCTTGATCATGATGTCCTCGGAAAGCCGTGAGTGATTGTTTCAAACGAGGTATTCTATAACACGAACGCCTGATTGCGCGATGCGATGAGGGTTCTTTGCCGCGGTGCCGCGGTTTTCCACGATCTTCATTCATGCCCCTGTTCCGCAACGCAACATTCGAGATTTCGATCGCCAAGCCGTCCGGCTTGCCGCCTCCCTCCGGTGCCGAGATCGCCTTTGCCGGTCGCTCCAACGCCGGCAAGTCGAGCGCGATCAACACCCTGGCCGGCCATGTGCGCCTGGCCTACGTGTCGAAGACGCCCGGGCGCACTCAGTTGCTCAACTTCTTTCGCCTCAACAACGGCGCACTGCTGGTCGACCTGCCGGGCTACGGCTACGCCGCCGTACCCGAAAAGGTCCGTCGCGAGTGGTCCGGACTGATCGAAACCTACCTGCGGACCCGCGAGAGCCTGATCGGCCTGGTGCTAATCATGGACTCGCGTCATCCGCTCACGCCGCTTGACCGCCAGATGATCGACTGGTTCGCGCATTCCGGCCGACCGCTGCACGTGCTGCTGACCAAGAGCGACAAGCTCTCGCGCGGCGCCGCCGCGGCGGTGTTGCAGCAGGTGCGGCGCGAGCTCGAGGGCTTCGGGCCGCAGGTCACCGTGCAGCTCTTTTCGAGCCTGAAGAAGAGCGGGGTGGAGGAAGCCGAGCGTGTGCTCGGCGGCTGGCTCGCACCGTCGGGCCTTGCGGCGGCGACCGACGAGGCGGCCAACAAAACAAAAGCCCCCGACCAGGGGACGTAGCCGGGGGCGAAAATGCCTCACTGGGTGTGAGGCACCCGCTCAGGGAGGTGAAGCGGGAGAGGGTCGGACCAAGGGTCCGGCGCCATCTGTTTGCTAAGATGGCCGGTGTTGCGCGAAAGTTCCGCGCTGCCCGCAATCCCGTGCAAGCCCGCGCCTTTCTGCGCTCGCGGCGCCGGCGGGCTGCGCGCGACGCGACGATGCGAGCAGGCGGAAGCGCCCGCCTGTGTCCGATCACGACCTGCAAGAGACCACGATGCGACCCACTGTAGCCTTCCCCTCGACGCGCATGCGCCGCATGCGCCGCGACGATTTTTCCCGCCGTCTGATGCGCGAGCACGTGCTGACCGCGAACGACCTGATCTATCCGGTGTTCGTGCTCGACGGCCAGGCGCGCACCGAGGCCGTGCCCTCGATGCCCGGAGTCGAGCGTGTGTCGATCGACAGGCTGCTGCGGGTGGCCGACGACGCGCTGCAGCTCGGCGTGCCCGCGCTCGCACTGTTTCCGGTGATCGACGCATCGGGCAAGACGGAGGGTGCCGAAGAAGCGTGGAACCCCGAGGGCCTGGTGCCGCGCACCGTGCAGGCACTCAAGGCACGCTTCCCGGAGCTGGGCGTGATCACCGACGTCGCGCTCGACCCCTATACCAGCCACGGCCAGGACGGCTTGATCGACCCCGCCGACCCGCGTGGCTACGTGATGAACGACGAGACCCTGGAAGCGCTGGCGAAGCAGGCGCTGTGCCACGCTCAGGCTGGCGCCGACGTGGTTGCTCCGTCCGACATGATGGATGGTCGCATCGGCCGCATCCGTAGCGAGCTCGACCGTGCGAGCCTTATCCACACCCGCATCCTGGCCTATTCGGCCAAGTACGCATCGAGCTTCTACGGACCCTTCCGCGATGCGGTCGGTTCGGCCGGCAACCTTGGCAAGGGCAACAAATACACCTACCAGATGGACCCGGCCAACAGCGACGAGGCGATCCGCGAAGTTGCGCTCGACATCGCCGAGGGGGCGGACATGTTCATGGTCAAGCCCGGCATGCCTTATCTGGACATCGTGCGCCGGGTGAAGCAGGAGCTGCAGGTGCCGACCTACGCTTACCAGGTCAGTGGCGAGTACGCGATGCTCAAGGCCGCTGCCGCCAACGGCTGGCTGGACGAGAAGGCATGCGCGCTCGAGGCGCTGCTCGCCTTCAAGCGCGCCGGTGCCGATGGCATCCTGACCTACTTCGCGCTCGACGCCGCGCGTTGGCTTAAGGCCGGCGCCTGATGGCGGTAAGAGCGGCGGCGGGCCTGGCCCTGCGGCCGCTGCGCACGGCCGACCTGGCGGCGGTGCTGGCGATCCAGCGTGCCGCCTACGGCGACGACTACCAGGAAACGGCCGTGGTGCTCGCGCGCAAGCTCGCGCTCGCGCCCCGCGCGTGCTGGCTGGCACAGGCGGAGGGGGCGGCGGTCGGCTACGTCTTCGCCCATCCCTGGGGCGATGTCGGGGCACCGCCCCTGCATGCGCCGCTGGCGGCCCTGCCGGCGCAGGCCGGGCAGGGTTTTCTGCACGATCTTGCGGTGTTGCCCGCGGCACGCGGGCGGGGTGTGGCGGCGGCGCTGTTCGGCCGCGTGCGCGACTGGTCGGCCGGCGCGGGTCATCGCGGCCTGCGCCTGGTGGCGCTCGCCGACGCGGTGCCGTTCTGGGCCCGCCAGGGTTTCTCTGCGTTGCCGGCGATGCTGCCGGCGGGCTACGGCGAGGGGGCCCGCCTGATGGCACGCGCGCTACGGGCCTGAGCAGGCCGGAGCGCCATGGCGCGCAGCCGGTGTCGCGCCCGCACTGTTTCGGCCTTCACCTTCAGCACCCCAGCAGGCGTCCGAGCTGGCGGCGTAGCGCAAGGATGTTGGGGATGCGCAGGTCCACATAGGCGGGCGTGCGCAGCCCGCCGCCCACCAGCACCGTGCGCATGCCCAAGCGCTTGGCGGTGCGCAGATTGACCACCGAGTCCTCGAGCATGATGCATTGCTCCGGCCGCAGGCGCTGTGCGTGCAGCAGGCTGCGGTAGGCGCGGATGCCCGGCTTGGGCTGGTAGTCGAGGTCCTCGATGCCGACCACGTCGGCGAACAGCCGGCTGACCCCCATGACCGCCAGCACGGCGCGCGCATAGTGGCGTGGCGCGTTGGAGAAGACGATCTTGCGCCCGGGCAGGCGGCGCAGCAGGCCATGCAGCGCGCGCTCGAACACCATCATCTCGTGCAGACGATCGAAGCGGTGGGTCTCGATCAGGAAGTGGTCGGGGTCGGTGCCGTGGTGGCGCATCAGGCCGAGCAGAGTGGCGCCGTAGCGGTGCCAGTACTGCATGCGCAGCGCGTTGGCCTCGTCGAGCCCGAGCCCGAGGTGCTGCTCGAGGTAGCGCGTCATGCTGCGGTTGATGTGCGGAAAGATGTGCGGGCTGGCGTTGTGCAGCGTGTTGTCGAGATCGAACAGCCAGACAGGATCTTTGGACATCGTCGTCGCTCGGAGGGACCGATGGGGTCAGCGCGCGGGCGGGCGCGGCTGGAAGCGCACGATGCTGCGACCATCCTCGGTGGTGGTCGGGGCGGTCTTCCAGGCGTGGCCCTGGATGATCTCGAAGGTCGCGGGCAGGCGGCCGTCGCGGCGCAGGTGCTCGTAGGCGGCGCGTGCCGCGGCCCACCCGCTCCGGCCCGATAGCCCGCGCGGGCGGGCGGTGGCGGCGTTGTTGCCGCCGCTGGCGCGCAGGTCGCGCATCAGGCCGTCGAGTTCGGTGTAGGTCAGGGTCAGGATCTCCATGTCCATCACCGGGTCGCCGAAACCGGCTTGCACCAGCGCGTCGCCCAGGTCATGCATGTCGATGAAGCGGTGGACCCGCTCGCCGTGCTGCGCGGGCAGGGCGGCGCGCAGCTCGCGCAGGGTGTCGGGGCCGAGCGTCGAGAACATGAACAGGCCGCCGATTTCCAGCGTGCGGTGGGCCTCGCGGAACGCGGGCAAGGGATCGTTGAGCGCCGGGAGCAGCAGGTTCGACCATACGAGGCCGAGGCTGGCGCGCGCGATCGGCAGGGCACGGGCATCGGCCACGACATGGGGAGGTGCGCTCGGGCGGCCGCCGATCAGGCGGCGCAGCAGGCCGCCGCCCTGGGGGCGCAAGCGGGCGCCCGCGCGTGCCAGCATCTCGGGAGCGAAGTCGGCGGCGAGCAGGGTCGCCGCGGGAAAGCGCTCGGCAAGCCGTGGCAGGTCGGCGCCCGTGCCGCAGCCGAGGTCGAGGATGCGCTGCGGCGCGATGCGGATGTAGTCGAGGCGCTCATCCATGCGGCGGGCGACCTCGCGCGCGAGCACGTCGGTGCCGTCGCTGCTGGCGGCCGCGCGACCGAAGCGGCGCCGCAACAGGGCGTGGTCGAGGGTGAAATCGGCATCCGCCGCCGTCCTTGCCAGATCGCTCATGCGCGAAGCGCTCAGACTGGGCGCAGGCCGAGACGTGCGAACAGGCGGTCGTCGCGGTCGGCGTCGGGGTTGTCGGTGGTGAGCAGGCGCTCGCCATAGAACATCGAGTTGGCGCCTGCCATGAAGCACAGCGCCTGCAGTTCGTCGCTCATCTGCTCGCGTCCGGCCGACAGTCGTACGTGGCTCGCCGGCATGGTGATGCGCGCCGCAGCGATCGTGCGCACGAACTCGAAGGGGTCGAGGGCGCCGGCGCCCGCCAGCGGCGTGCCGGGAATCTGCACCAGGTTGTTGATCGGCACCGAGTCGGGCGGGGTGGGTAGGTTGGCGAGCTGGGCGATCAAGGCGGCGCGCTGGGTGCGCGACTCGCCCATGCCGACGATACCGCCGCTGCACACGTTGATGCCGGCGCCGCGCACCTTGTCGAGGGTGTCGAGGCGGTCCTGCAGGGTGTGGGTGGTGATGACCTGGTCGTAGAAGTCCGCTGCGGTGTCCAGGTTGTGGTTGTAGTAGTCGAGCCCGGCCTCGGCAAGCTGCGCGGCCTGGCCGTCCTTGAGCATGCCTAGGGTCACGCAGGTCTGCAGGCCGAGCGCCTTGACTTCGCGCACCATCTCGAGCACCGGCTCGAGGTCCTTGTCCTTCGGGCCGCGCCATGCCGCGCCCATGCAGAAGCGGGTGGCGCCGCGCGCCTTCGCTGCACGCGCGCTGGCGATCACTTCGGCGACCGGCATCAGGCGTTCACGGGCGAGCCCGGTATCGTTGCGCGCCGACTGCGAGCAGTAGCCGCAATCTTCCGAGCAGCCGCCGGTCTTGATCGACAGCAGCGTCGAGCGCTGGATCGCCTGCGGGTCGAAATGGGCGCGATGCACGGCCTGGGCGCGGTACACCAGCTCGAGGAAGGGCAGCTCGAACAAGGCCTCGATCTCCGCCACCGTCCATCGCTTGCGCGCTGCAGGCGTGTCGATATTGCGCTCGAGGGTTGCGGAAGTCGTTGTCATTTCAGGTGTTCCGGGCTGTAATTACGGATTACGAGGTCCGCATGTTCTTCCATCGGTGGAAATCTTGTCAAATTCCCTGCATGCCCTGCGCGCATTGTTCCAGCACACCATGGACGTGCTCGCCCCCCAGGACTGCTTCGTGTGTGGCGGCACCAGCCGCGGCGATGCGGTGTGTCCGGACTGTGCCGACAGCCTGCCGCGACGCCCGCCCACTGCCTGCCCGCAATGCGCGCTGCCCGGCCTCGACGGCGGGCGTTGTGCGGCCTGCACGCGCACCGCGCCGGCCTATGATGCGACGCGTGCGGCGTACGACTTCGCCTTTCCGGTCGACGCGCTGATCCACGCGCTCAAGTATCGCCACCAGCTCTCCATCGCCACCTTCCTCGGCGATGCGCTGGCCGTGCACGGCGCCGACTTCGGTCCCGGCGCCGATCTGTTGTTGCCGATGCCGCTCCATCCGCGCCGGCTCGCCGAGCGCGGCTTCAACCAGGCGGTCGAGCTCGCTCGCGCGTTTGCTCGCCACCGCGGTTTGCCGCTGGCGCTGGCCGCGGTGCGCAAGGTGCGCGACCTGCCGCCGCAGGCCGGGCTCGATCGCGAGGCCCGCCTGAGGAGCCCGCGCGGCGCGTTCGAAAGCGTGCAGGCGCTGGATGGGAAGCGGGTCATCGTGGTGGACGACGTGATGACCACCGGCGCCACGCTCGACGAGCTCGCGCGCTGCCTCAAGCAGCAGGGTGCGAGCTGGGTGGGCAACCTGGTGGTGGCGCGCACGCCGGCGCCGCACTGAGCTCGCCTGCAGTCCGGCGCGCCTGATAGACTCGCGGCCCGCCCGCGGCACCATTGCTGCGCCGCAGCCGTCCCGGCCTTGCCCTGAGTGCCTGCCAACGATGTTCGAGATTGTCCTCTACCAGCCCGAGATTCCGCCCAACACCGGCAACGTCATCCGTCTCGCCGCCAACACCGGCTGCCGCCTGCACCTGGTGGCGCCGCTCGGCTTCGACCTGTCGGACAAGCAACTCGCCCGTGCCGGGCTCGACTACCACGACCTGACCTGCATGACCGTGCATGCCGATTGGGCGAGCTGCGTGCGCGCACTGGCCGGGCGGCGCATGTTCGCGCTCACCACGCGCGCCAGCCGCCGCCATGACCGCGTCGACTTCCGTGCCGGCGATGCATTGCTGTTCGGCCCGGAGAGTCGTGGCCTGCCGGACGAGGTGTTGCAGGGCTTTGCTCCCGGGATGCGGATCCGTATTCCGATGCGGCCGACCAACCGTAGCGTCAATTTGTCGAACGCGGTCGCAGTGGTGGTCTACGAGGGCTGGCGCCAGCAGGATTTTGCCGGCGCGGTAGAGTCGGGGAGCCTCTGAAGCGGGCTCACTCCTCGCGCGGATCGCGCGCCAGCAACTGCTCGACGGCGGCGCGCGCGTGGAGGCCGTGGTGCAGCAGGGCATCGATCGCCTCGCAGATCGGCATCTCCACGCCGTGGCGGTGGGCGAGCCCGACCACTTCGCGTGCGGTGGACACGCCCTCGGCGACGTGGCCGAGCTCGTGCAGGATGTCGTCCAGGCCCTTGCCATCGGCGAGCGCGAGGCCGACGCGGCGGTTGCGTGACAGGTCGCCGGTGCAGGTCAGGATCAGGTCACCCATCCCGGCGAGACCCATCAGCGTCTCGCCACGTGCGCCCAGCGCACGGGCCAGGCGAGCGATCTCGGCGAGGCCGCGGGTGATCAGCGCAGCGCGCGCGTTGAGGCCGAAGCCCATGCCGTCGGAGACGCCGGCGGCAATCGCCATGACGTTCTTGACTGCGCCGCCGACCTCGCAGCCGACGAGGTCGGTGTTGGCATAGATGCGCAAGCGCGGCTGGTGCAGCACGCTCACCCAGTGGCGGGCGAAGTCGGGATCGCGCGCCGCCAGCGTGACCGCGGCGGGCAGTCCACGCGCCACCTCGGCGGCGAAGCTCGGCCCGGTCAACACGCCGCAGGCCGCAGCGCCGCCGCATTCCTCGGCGACGATTTCGTGTGGCAGCAGACCGCTGCCGGCCTCGAAGCCCTTGCACGCCCACAGCAGCGGGCGCCCCGGGGTGAGGCGGTGCAATGCG
>JAKLLJ010000010.1:25379-25622 GCA_023150215.1 Thauera sp.
ACCGTGGTGCGCAGGCCGGAAAGCGGGGTCACGACCAGATGGAGGTCGGCCCGGGCGGCGGCATGCGCGAAATCGGTTTCGTAGCCGAGCGCGTCGTGCAGGCGCACGCCGTGCAGGTAGCGGGCGTTTTCGCGCGTGCGCGCGATTTCGTCGAGGTGGCTGCGGTCGCGTCCCCACAGCACGACGTCGTGACTGATCGAGAACGCCTGCGCGAGCGCCGTGCCCCACGCGCCGGCGCCGAAC
>JAKLLJ010000110.1 GCA_023150215.1 Thauera sp.
GCGCGCGCGGCCTGTGCCGCGGCTGCGGGTCACACACCGGACGAGACCGCACGGCGCGCGGACGAGCGCGCACTCGCCACCGAGACCATGCGCGAGCACCTGTGGCGGCTGATGCTCGACTGGCCCGCGCTGCTCGGCCTGCCCGCGCCGCTGCAGGCCGACTGGCGCGCCCGCTTCGCCGCGCTCTACCGCCGGCTCGCCGCAAGCATCGACCTCGCCGAACAGCTCGCCGACGAGCTCGCCGCCACGCTCCTCGGGGCGCTCACGAGCGCGCTCGACCCTCCCATTCGCGACGGCACACCCCCACCCGCCCACCTGCACGCCCCGGCCGCACACACCGGCTTCCTCACCCCCCTGCTGCCGACGCTCGACGCCCTCGCCTGCACCCGGCGCCTGGCGCTGGACGAAGCCTTCGCCGCCGCGCCGCGGCTCGACGGCCTGTGCCGCGAAACCGGCGTGCTGGCCCGCCACCACGCCGATCCGGCGGTGGCCGCTGCGCTCGCGGAGGGCCGCCGCGTCGCCGCGCGCATCCTGGCCCGCATCGCCGACCTGCGCGAGTCCGCACGCGCGCTCGCAGCCCACAAGCCCGCGCCGCGCATCGACGCCTGCTCGCCCACCCCCGGCGCCGGCCTCGCCCGGGTCGACAGCGCCCGCGGCCTGCTCATCCACCAGGTACGGCTGGCCTCGAGGCCGGCCGGCGAGCCTGCCTGCATCGCCGATTACCGCATCGTCGCCCCCACCGAGTGGAACTTCCATCCGCAGGGCGTCTTCGTGCGCGAGGCCCTCTCCACGCCACCCATGTCGGCCGCGGACCGACAGCGTCGGCTGCAGGCCCTCGCCCTCGCCCTCGACCCCTGTGTGGCGGTAAGCTGGGGCTTCGAGGAGAGCGGCGATGCATGAGATGTCCCTGGCCGAAGGCGTACGCACGATCATCGAGGACGCCGCGGCAGCCAACGGTTTTCGCAGCGTGCGCGCGGTGGTGCTGGAGATCGGCGAGCTCGCCGCGGTCGAGGCCGACGCGCTGCGCTTCTGCCTCGAGGTGGTGCTGGTCGACACCCTCGCCGCCGGCGCCTCGATCGAGGTCGAGACCGTCCCCGGCGCCGGCTGGTGCCTGGACTGCGCGCAAAGCGTGCCGATGCACGAGCTCCACGACGCCTGCCCGCGCTGCGGCGGCTACCGCGTGCAGACCACCGCAGGCCGCGAACTGCGCGTCAAGGCGCTGGAGGTGGACTGAAGATGGGCCGGGACCGCGATGGCTCCAACCGATACGGGATCGCGACGGTTTTCTGTAGGAGCGACGGCAGTCGCGATCCGGGCTTGCGAGCAAGCACCTGCGCCCGGATCCGGCGCCATAATCGCGCCTTGAGTCGCTCCTGCAGGGTCACCGAGCGTCTCACAAGCCTCGGAACATGAAGCCCGTCGAGCAGGCATCCAGGTAGCAAGGAGAAACGACAGATGTGCACAGTATGTGGTTGCGGCAGCGGTGAAACCCGGATCGGCACACTCGGCGGCGGACGCCCCGCAGGCGGCGCCCGCCCGCGGCCCGGCGCCACCCTCTCGTGGCGACCGCTCGGCGAGTCTCCCGCAGCGCACTCATCCCAGCCCGCATCCCCGCCCCCCGCACCCGACACCGCCCCCGGCCACCACCACCTCGACTTCGGCGCCGGCCCGGCGCACGCCCACGCGCCCGGGCTCAGCCAGGCGCAGATGGTGAAGATCGAGCGCGACATCCTCGGCAAGAATGACGCGCGCGCCGCGGAGAACCGCGCCTGGCTGGCCGCGCGCGGCATCTTCGCGCTCAACCTGGTGTCCAGCCCGGGCTCGGGCAAGACCTCGCTGCTGGTGCGCACCCTGCAGCTGCTCGGTGGGCGTGTACCCGCGGCGGTGATCGAGGGCGACCAGCAGACCGAGTTCGACGCCGAGCGCATCCGTGCCACCGGCGTGCCGGCGCTGCAGATCAACACAGGCAAGGGCTGCCATCTCGACGCCGACATGGTCGCGCGCGCGCTGCCGCGCATGAAACTCGCCGAGGACAGCCTGCTGCTCATCGAGAACGTCGGCAACCTCGTCTGCCCGGCCGCCTTCGACCTCGGCGAGGCGCACAAGGTGGCGATCCTTTCGGTCACCGAGGGCGAGGACAAGCCGCTCAAGTACCCCGACATGTTCGCCGCCGCCGACCTGATGCTGCTCAACAAGGTCGACCTGCTGCCTTATGTCTCCTTCGATACCCGGCGCGCGATCGACTTCGCGCTGCGGGTGAATCCGCGCCTGCGCGTGCTCCGAACCTCGGCCACCACGGGCGAAGGCCTGGACGAATGGATCGCGTGGATCGAGGACGGGCTCGCCACCGCGCGCGCGGGGCATGCCGCGGGTATGCACGCATGAGCGTCGCCGCCGCCCCAGCCGCCGGCACGGAAACACGCGGTTTCGCCAGGCCCGCCGAAGCCGCCTCCGCACCGACCGGCGAGTCGCTGTCGCTGCCCCCCGTCGGCGCACGCAAGCGCGCCGAAGCACTGCCCATCCTCGCCCTCGGCGCCTGGTTCAAGCACGCCGCCTGCCTGTTCGAGGACGGGCGCGCGCAATTCGGTCCCAACCTCGGCGACCTCGACAACGCCGACGCCTGCCGCGCGGTGGAGCCGGCCGTGCTGACCCTGCTCGCGCAGGCGGCCGCACCCGTGCGCGCGATCGCTCACGACCTGCACCCCGACTTCCACTCCACCCGAGTCGCCTGCGCGCTCGCCGCGCGGCTGGGCGTGCCGGCGATCGGCGTGCAGCACCACCACGCCCACGTCGGCGCGGTGCTCGCCGAGCACGGCCGTTTCGACGCGCGCCCTGTGCTCGGCCTGGCGCTCGACGGTGTCGGCCTCGGCACCGACGGCGAGGCCTGGGGCGGCGAGCTGCTGTGGGTGGCGGGCGGCGAGTTCGTGCGTCTCGGCCACCTGCGTCCGCTGCGCCTGCCCGGCGGCGATCGCGCCGCGCGCGAACCCTGGCGCATGGCCGCCGCGGTCCTGCACGGCGGCGGCCGCGGCGACGAGATCGCCCGGCGCTTCGCCCGACAGCCCGCGGCGGCGATGCTCGCCCAGGTGCTCGCCCGCCCTGCCCTGTGCCCGCCGACCTCCAGCCTCGGCCGCCACTTCGACGCCGCCGCCGGCCTGCTCGGCCTGTGCGAGGTGATGCAAGACGAGGCCGAGGCGGCGATCGCGCTCGAGCAGCTCGCCGCGAGCACGACCGCACCGGGGGTGGATCGTGCCGACTGGCGGCTTCTCCGCCGGGGGGGTCCGGCACATGGACAAACCGGTGGGCGGAGCTCGAACACCGAACGCCGCGCGCACGACCAGGCATTGGATCCAAACGTCACCGAGCAATCTGCCGTAAGCGGCATCGCACCGCCGGCGGGCAGCTCGCTCGAACTCGACCTCCACGCATTGCTGCTGCGCCTCGCCGACGAGCCCGATGCCGCCCGCGGCGCGGCACGCTTCCAGGCCACGCTGGCCGCGGCGCTCATCGACTGGATCGAGGCGGCGCGCCGACTCGCCGGCTGCGCCACGGTGGTGCTGTCCGGTGGCTGCCTGCACAACCGCCTGCTCGCCGACGCCCTGCACGCCGCCCTGCCGGCGCGCGGCTTCGAGGTGCTCGGCGCGCGCCGGCTGTCGCCGGGCGACGCCGGCCTGGCGCTCGGCCAGGCCTGGGTCGCCCTGCACCGCACCCCATGACGCCCACTGTAGGAGCGCCGGCAGGCGCGAAAGCGGCCGTCCGGTCCGCACGCTCGTTGGCGTCGTCCGTTCGCACCTTCCGGCGCTGCTGCATCGGCCCCATTCGCACCTTCCGGCGCTGCTGCATCGGCCCCATTCGCGCCTTCCGGCGCTCCTACATGAAAAACGGCGCACGCGATCGGCCCGGACTCGCCCGCCACCCACAAGGAACGCTGAACATGTGCCTCGCCATCCCCGCCCGCATCGTCGAACTGCTCGCTGGCGACCAATGCCGCGTCGAGCTCGGCGGCGTGCGCAAGGAGATCTCGCTCGCCCTGGTCGACGGGGCTGCCGTCGGCGACTACGTGATCGTGCATGTCGGCTACGCGCTGACGAAGCTCGACCCCGAGGAAGCCGCGCAGACCCTGGCGCTGTTCGCCGAAGCCGGCATCGACCCCGCGGGCGCGCTCGCCGGCGACGGCCTGCCCACCAACGAGGCGGCGCGCTGAGATGCACAGGCCGGCGATGAAGGACCATGCGGGACATCCCGGCGCGGGAAGATGCGCCACGCGACGATGGAGGGCGCCGCGTTGCGCGGCCGCGCGATGAAATACGAGGCTCCACAATGAAATACGTGGACGAATTCCGCGACGGCGCGCTCGCCGCCGGCCTGGCGCGGGCGATCGCGCGCGAGGCCGGCAGCGGCCGCGACTACGCCTTCATGGAGTTCTGCGGCGGCCACACCCATGCCATCTCGCGCTACGGCGTCGCCGATCTGCTGCCGCCCAACGTGCGCATGATCCACGGCCCCGGCTGCCCGGTGTGCGTGCTGCCGATCGGCCGCGTGGACATGGCGATCAGGCTCGCGCTCGCCCGCCCCGAGGTGATCCTGTGCACCTACGGCGACTGCCTGCGCGTGCCCGCCTCCGACGGACTGTCGCTGCTCAAGGCCAAGGCGCGCGGCGCCGACGTGCGCATGGTGTATTCCGCCGCCGACGCGCTCGCGCTCGCGGTGCGCGAACCGGCGCGCGAGGTGGTGTTCTTCGCGATCGGCTTCGAGACCACCACGCCGCCCACCGCGCTGGTGTTGCGCCAGGCCGCGGCGCAGGGCGTCGCCAACTTCAGCGTGATCTGCAACCACGTGCTCACCCCCTCGGCGATCTCCACCATCCTCGAATCGCCCGAGGTGCGCCGACTCGGCACCGTGCCGCTCGACGGCTTCATCGGCCCGGCCCACGTGTCCACCATCATCGGCAGTCAGCCCTACGAATTCTTCGCCGAGGAGTACCGCAAGCCGGTGGTGATCGCCGGCTTCGAGCCGCTCGACGTGATGCAAGCGATCCGCATGCTGGTGCGCCAGGTGAACGAAGGCCGCGCCGAGGTCGAGAACGAGTTCGCGCGCGCGGTGGTGCCCGACGGCAACCTCAAGGCCAAGACCCTGGTCGCCGAGACCTTCGAGCTGCGGCGCAGCTTCGAATGGCGCGGCCTCGGCCTGGTGCCCTACTCCGCGCTGCGCATCCGCGCCGCTTTCGCGCCCTGGGACGCGGAGGCGAAGTTCGGCCTCGACTATCGCCCGGTACCCGACCACCGCGCCTGCGAATGCGGCGCCATCCTGCGCGGGGTCAGGAAGCCCACCGACTGCAAGCTCTTCGGCACCGTGTGCACCCCGGAGACGCCGATGGGCTCGTGCATGGTGTCCTCCGAGGGCGCCTGCGCCGCGCACTACAACTACGGGCGCTTCCGCGACATGCCGGTGCGCGTCGTCGACAACTCCGCCCCCCCGAACCCGGACCAGGAAACCGCATGAACACCGTCAAACCCGGCTACGTCCGCCCGCTGGACCTGCGCAACGGCCGCGTCGACCTCGGCTTCGGCGCCGGCGGCCGGGCGATGGCGCAGCTGATCTCCGAGCTCTTCGCGCGCGCCTTCGCCAACGCCTACCTCGCCCGCGGCGACGACGGCGCGGTGCTGCCCGCGCCGGCGGCGGGCGAGCGCCTGGTGATGGCGACCGACGCCCACGTGGTGAGCCCGCTGTTCTTTCCCGGTGGCGACATCGGCAGCCTGTCGGTGCACGGCACGGTGAACGACCTCGCGGTGATGGGCGCGCGCCCGCTCTACCTGGCCGCCAGCTTCATCCTGGAGGAAGGCTACCCGCTCGCCGAGCTCGCCCGCATCGTCGACTCGATGGCCGCCGCCGCGCGCGCGGCCGGGGTCGTGGTGGTGACCGGCGACACCAAGGTCGTCGAGCAGGGCAAGGGCGACGGCGTCTTCATCACCACCACCGGCGTCGGTGCGCTGCCGGCCGGGCGCGACCCGGGCGGCGCGCGCGCGCGGCCGGGCGACGTGGTGCTGCTGTCCGGGCGCATCGGCGACCATGGCATGGCGATCATGGCGCAGCGCGAGTCGCTCGCCTTCGACTCCGAGATCGTCTCCGACAGCGCGGCGCTCAACGGCCTGGTCGAGGCGCTGTATGCCGCGGTGCCCGCCGAGGCGATCCGCGTGCTGCGCGACCCCACCCGCGGCGGCCTGGCCACCACGCTGAACGAGATCGCCACGCAGTCGGGCGTGGGCATGGAGCTCGACGAGGCGGCGATCCCGGTGTCGCCGCAGGTGCACGCGGCCTGCGAGCTGCTCGGGCTCGACTCGCTCTACGTCGCCAACGAGGGCAAGCTGGTGGCGCTGTGCGCGCCGGAGCATGCCGAGGCCGCGCTCGCCGCGCTGCGCGCCCACCCGCTAGGCGCCGAGGCGGCGCGCATCGGCGCCACCACCGCCGACCCGCAGCACTTCGTGCAGATCCGCACCGGCTTCGGCGGACGGCGCATGGTGGACTGGCTCGCCGGCGAGCAACTGCCGAGGATCTGCTGATGGCCGCGGCGCTGCGCATCCTGCTGCTCACCCACAGCTTCAACGGCCTCGCCCAGCGCCTGTTCGCCGAGCTCGCCGCGGACGGTCACGAGGCCTCGGTGGAGTTCGACATCGCCGACAGCGTGACGGAGGAGGCGGTGGCCCTGTTCGCGCCCGACGTGATTGTTGCGCCCTTCCTCAAGCGCGCGGTGCCGGAGTCGATCTGGCGCCGCCACCTCACCCTGATCGTGCATCCGGGCATCGTCGGCGACCGCGGCCCCTCCGCGCTCGACTGGGCGATCCAGGAAGGCGAGGCAAGCTGGGGCGTCACCGTGCTGCAGGCCGAGGCCGAGATGGACGCCGGCCCGGTGTGGGCAAGCCGCGAGTTCCCGCTGCGCGCGGCGAGCAAGGCCGACGTCTATCGCAACGAGACCACCACCGGCGCGCTCGCCGCGGTACGCGAGGCGCTCGCGCGCGTGCCCGAATGGCGCGCCGGGCGCTGGCAGCCGCGTCCGCTGGCGCAGATCGCGGATGCACGCGGCCGCCTGCGCCCCTCGATGCGTCAGGCCGAGCGCGCGCTCGATTGGGCGCGCATGGGCAGCGCCGAGATCCTCGCCCGCATCCGCGCCGCCGACGGCTTCCCCGGCGTGGCCGACGCGCTCTTCGGGCAGCCCTGTCATCTCTTCGACGCCCACCCCGGACAGCGCCCGGCCGGCTGCGAGGACGCCGCCCCCGGCACGCTGCTCGCCCGCCGCGACGGCGCGCTGCTGCGCGCCACGGCCGACGGCGCGGTGTGGATCGGCCATGTGCGCCGCGCCGACAGCCCGCATCCCTTCAAGCTCCCGGCCACGTTCGCCTTCGCCGCTGAAGTCGCTGAAGCCACTGAAGCCGCGGCCCTGTCCAAGCTGCCCGCCACGCTGATGGCGCCGGCCGGTGCCGACCCGGCCGCGCTCGGCTACCGCGAGCTCGCCTACCGCGAGACCGACGACGGCGCGCTCGGCGTGCTGTCCTTCGAGTTCTACAACGGTGCGATGTCCACCGCGCAGTGCCGCCACCTGCTCGCCGCGATCGGGTTTGCCCGCGGCCGCCCCACGCGCGTGCTGGTGCTCGACGGCGGCGCCGGCTTCTGGTCCAACGGCATCCACCTGAACACCATCGAGGCCGCGCCCTCGCCGGCCGACGAGTCGTGGGCGAACATCGAGGCCATCGACGACGTCTGCCTGGCGCTGCTCGGGCTCTCCGACCGCATCACCGTCGCCGCGCTGCGCGGCAACGCCGGCGCCGGCGGCTGCTTCCTCGCCCTCGCCTGCGACCGCGTGTGGGCACGCGAGGGCGTGGTGATGAACCCGCACTACAAGAACATGGGCAACCTGTTCGGCTCGGAATACTGGAGCTACCTGCTGCCGCGCCGGGTGGGCGAGGACGCCGCGCGCGTGATCATGCGCAACCGTCTGCCGCTGCTCGCCCGCCAGGCCGCGGCGCAGGGCCTGATCGACGACTGTTTCGGGGCCGACCGGGCGGACTTCGCCGCGCAGGTGGAGGCGCGCGCCCGCGCGCTCGCCGACGACCCGGGACTCGCCGCGCGCATCGCCGACAAGGCCCGCCGCCGCGCCGCCGACGAGGCCGAGAAGCCGCTCGCCGCCTACCGCGCCGCCGAGCTCGACATGATGCGGCGCAATTTCTACGGTTTCGACCCGAGCTACCATGTGGCGCGCTACCACTTCGTGCTGAAGAGCCCGCAATCCTGGACGCCGCGCCGCCTCGCCCGCCACCGCGAGCTGGGCTGGCGCGCGCGCGCCGCATCCGCCGCCTGAAGGAAACGCCACAATCATGCCCGCCGCCAGCCTGCCCACCGTCCTCGTCGTCGACGACGAGCTGCGCTCGCAGGAGGCCCTGCGCCGCACGCTGGACGAGGAGTTCGAGGTGTTCACCGCCTCGTCGGCGGCCGAGGCGCTGGAGATCCTGGGGCGCGAGTGGATCCAGATCGTGCTCACCGACCAGCGCATGCCGGGCACCTCCGGCGTGGCGCTGCTGCGCGAGGTGCGCGAGCGCTGGCCGGACGCGGTGCGGATCATCGTCTCGGGCTACACTGACTCCGAGGACATCATCGCCGGCGTCAACGAGGCCGGCATCTTCCAGTACCTGCTCAAGCCCTGGCAGCCCGAGCAGCTCCTGCTGACCCTGCGCAACGCCGCGCAGCTGCAGCGCCTGCAGGCCGAGAACGAGCGCCTCGGCCTGGACCTCAAGGTCGCCGCGCCGGTGCTGCGCCAGCGCGTCGCCGGCAAGCGCGAGGCGGTGCGCGGCCGCCAGCGCGGCGGCGCCCTGCTGCGCGCGCCCGACTCGCCGATGAACGCGATCTGCGCGCTCATCGACAAGGTCGCCGGCTACGACATCCCGGTGCTGCTGACCGGCGAGTCCGGCACCGGCAAGGAGCTGCTCGCGCGCGCCCTGCACTACGGCAGCCCGCGCGAAGGCGGCACCTTCGTGGTGGAGAACTGCGGCGCGCTACCCGACACCCTGCTCGAGTCCGAGCTCTTCGGCGCCCGCCGCGGCGCCTACACCGGCGCCACCGAGGACCGCGAGGGTCTGTTCCGCCAGGCCAGCGGCGGTTCCATCCTGCTCGACGAGATCGGCGAGACCTCGCCCGCCTTCCAGGTCAAGCTGCTGCGCGTGCTGCAGGAGGGCGAGGTACGCCCGATGGGGGCGCCGCGGCCGGTGGCGGTGGATGTGCGCGTGATCGCCGCCACCAACCGCGACCTCGAGGAGGAGGTGCGCGCCGGGCGCTTCC
>JAKLLJ010000111.1 GCA_023150215.1 Thauera sp.
GCGCGGGTATCGGTGCCCACGCTGTCGAAACGCGTCGTTGCGGTGGCATGCGCGCCGTGTGCGGCGAGCGCACGCGCGGCATCCTGCAGGCTCATCATCGGCCTTCCCCCTTCGCATGCCACGCGCGCAGCGCCAGCTTCGCCTGTTCGAGATCGGAGAACGGCAGGCGTTCGCCGAGAATTTCCTGGTAGGGCTCGTGCCCCTTGCCAGCAATCAGCACCACGTCGTCGGCCTGCGCCGAGCCGATCGCGAGCGCGATCGCCTGCGCGCGGTCGACCACGCACTCGGCGTCGGGTCCGGCACCGGCGGCGATCGCCTCGATGATGCGTAGCGGGTCCTCGGAGCGCGGGTTGTCGCTGGTGATCACCACCCGGTCGGCGATCGCCGTCGCAATCTCGCCCATCATCGGACGCTTGCCCGGATCGCGGTCGCCGCCGCAGCCGAACACGCAGATCAGCCGGCCACGCCGGCTATGCACCGTGCCGCGCAATGCCTCGAGCACCTTGGCGAGCGCATCGGGCGAATGCGCGTAGTCAATCACCGCGAGCGGTTCGCACACCCCGCCGACGAGCTGCATGCGGCCCTGCGGCGGCGACAGCCGCGCGAGCACCGGCGCCAGCTCGTCAAAGGCGACGCCACGCGCGAGCAGCGCACCCGCCACGGCAATCAGGTTGGAGACGTTGAACTGCGCCACCATGCGCACGCCGACATCGGCCTCGCGCCCTTCCCATACGAGCCCGAAGCGCAGCCCCGCCGGCGCTGCCTGCAAGCGGTCGGCGAACAGCACGCGAGCCCCCGGGACCGCGCTCGCATTGGCCGCGAACAGGGTGCACGCGATCACCGCGCGTCCCTCGGCAACTAGCCGGCGAGCGAGCGCAAGCCCCCACGGGTCGTCGATGTTGATCACGCTGGTGCGCAGCTCCGGGCGCGCAAACAGGCGGGCCTTGGCCTCGGCGTAGGCCTCCATGGTGCCGTGATAGTCGAGGTGGTCACGGCTCAGGTTGGTGAAGATCGCGACGTCGAAACGCGCGCCGTTCACCCGCCCCTGGTCGAGACCGATCGAGGACACCTCCATCGCCGCCGCTGCGGCACCCTGGTCGCGGAAGCGTGCGAACCAGCGATGCAGGTCGAGCGCGTCGGGCGTGGTGTTGATGCCTTCCTCGAGCTCGTCGGGAAAGCCGCAGCCGAGCGTGCCGACGATGCCGCAACGCTCGCCCAGTTCGCCCAGCGCGCGCGCGAGCATTTGCGACACGGTGGTCTTGCCGTTGGTGCCCGTCACACCCGCCAGCCACAGCGCCGCGGAAGGCCGGCCATGGATCTCATCGGCAAGGTGGCCGGCGAGCTCGCGCAGGCCGCTGGCACCGAGCGCGGGCACGTCGAGGGTCGGCGGCACGAAGCCGTCGGCGTCTTCCCACAGCAACGCGGCGGCGGCACGTGCCGCCGCTTCGGCCAGAAAGCGGCGCCCATCGGTGCGCTGCCCCGGCCAGGCCGCAAAGATGCAGCCTGGCCCGGCCTTGCGCGAATCCGCGGTGATGTCGTGCGCGCGCACGCCGAGCGCGTGCATGCGCTCGAGCAGGGCAGTGGCTCGTGCGACGCTCACATGTTCTCCTGTCCGCCGCTCGCGGTAACGACCTCTTCGGCGCTGCGCTTCGCGAGCTGCAGCGGCGTCAGCGGCATGTCGGGGGCGACCCCCAGCGTGCGTAGCGTGCCCTCGCCGATGCGCGAGAAGATGGGCGCTGCGACCGTGCCGCCGTAGTGACTGCCCGCGGAAGGCTCATCCACCATGACCGCGACCACGATGCGCGGGTCGCTCGCCGGCGCAAAACCGACGAAGGACGAGATGTACTTGCGCGCATACCGGCCGTCCTCGAGCTTGTGCGCGGTGCCGGTCTTGCCTGCCACGGTGTAGCCGGGGATCTGGGCGCGGATCGCGGTGCCACCGGGACCCGCCGCCATCGCCAGCACGGTGCGCATCTGGCGCGCGGTATCGACCGAGAACACGCGCCGCCCGGAACTCGGCGCCCCATCCACCCGGGTCAGCGACAGCGGCACCAACTCGCCCTCGCGTGCAAACACGAGATAGGCGCGCGCCATCTGGATCAGGCTGGTGGAGATGCCGTGACCATAGGACATGGTCGCCTGCTCGATCGGACGCCAGCTCTTGGCCGGACGCAGCCGGCCGGAGGTCTCCCCAGGAAAGCCGAGGTTGAGCGGGGTGCCGAAGCCAAGCTGGTCGAACAGGTGCCACATCTCCTCGGCGCCGAGCTGTTGCGCCATCTTCACGGTACCGATGTTGGACGACTTCTGCACCACCTGCGCCATCGTGATGGTGCCGTGGCGCTTGGTGTCGGAGATGGTCGCGGTGCCGATGGTCATGCGGCCGTTGCCGGTGTCGATCGGCGTATTGAGCTTGACCTTGCCGCGCTCGAGCGCGAGCGCGGCGATGAAGGGCTTCATCACCGAGCCGGGCTCGAAGGCGTCGGTAAACACCCGGTTGCGCAGCTGCGCGCCGGTCAGGTTGGCGCGGTTGTTCGGGTTGAAGGTCGGCGCGTTGACCAGGGCGAGCACCTCGCCGCTGCGCGCGTCGAGCACCACCGCGGCGGCGGCCTTGGCCTTGTGCTCCTCCATCGCCTCGCGCAGGGCCGACCAGGCCAGGTACTGGATCTTGCCGTCGATCGACAGCGCGACGTCGTCGCCGTCGCGCGGGGGGCGGATCGCCTCGACATCCTCGACGATCTGGCCGCGGCGGTCCTTGATCACCCGGCGCGCCCCGGCACGGCCCGAGAGGCGCTTGTCAAAGGCGAGCTCGATGCCCTCCTGGCCCTTGTCCTCGAGATCGGTGAAACCGAGGATGTGCGCCATCACCTCGCCGCCGGGATAGTAGCGACGGAACTCCTTCTGCTGATGGATCCCGGGCAGGCGCAGATCGGCGATCCGCTGCGCCACCTCGGGCGGCACCTGGCGCTTGAGGTAAACGAAATCGCGCCCGGCGGCGATCCTGGCGTTCAGGTCATTGACGTCCATCTCTAGCAGGCGGGCCAACTCGCGCGCCTGCGCCGGCTCGAGGCGGGCGTCCGACGGCAGCGCCCAGATCGCGCGCACCGGCGTGCTTACCGCGAGGATGTCACCGTGGCGGTCGGTGATGCGACCACGGGTCGCAGGCACCTCGAGCACCCGGGCGTAGCGTGATTCACCCTTGGCCTGCAGGAAATCGTCGTTGACCCCCTGCAGATAGAGCGCGCGCCCCGCAAGCGCGAGCGAGCAGCCCATGAGCGCGAGCATGACGATACGCGGCCGCCAAGCCGGCAATTCGCGCTTGAGCAGGGGATTGTGATTGAACGTGACGGTACGTTGCTTTTTCATGTTACGGCTCCACCACGAGGACCTGCCCTTCGGGCGGAAGGTGCATGCCGAGCCGGTCGCGAGCAAGTTTTTCGATGCGACCGTGAGTGGCCCAGGTGCTCTGCTCGAGCTGCAGCTGCCCCCACTCGACTTCGAGCGCCTGCGCGCGCACCTGCTCGCGCTCGAAAGCGGTATGCAGCCGGCGCGCCTGGTGCTGGGCCGAGATCACACCGAGCGCACTGGCCACGGCGAGCGCAACGAGGACGGCATCGACACGGACCATCAGGGCGCCTCCGTGCGCTCGGCCACCCGCATCACCGCGCTGCGCGCGCGCGGATTGGCCGCCACTTCGACATCGCCGGGGCGCACTGCCTTGCCGACGAGTTGCAGGCGCGGCGCGGGCAGATCCGCAGCCCTGATCGGCAGCCGGCGCGGCAGCACCGGCGGACGGGACTCGTCGCGCATGAAGCGCTTCACGATGCGATCCTCGAGCGAGTGGAAGCTGATCACCGCCAGCCGCCCGCCCGGCCGCAGCCGCGACACGCAGTCGGGCAGCACACGGCTCAGCTCCTCGAGTTCCTGATTGATGAAAATCCGAAGAGCCTGGAAGGTGCGTGTCGCCGGGTGCTGCCCCGGCTCGCGTGTGCGGACCGCCTTCTCCACGAGCGCGGCAAGTTGTCCAGTGGTTGCGACAACCCCCCCTGCCCGAGCAGCTGCAATCGCCTTTGCAATCGCATGAGCAAACCGTTCCTCTCCATAATCCCTGATTACCTCCGTGATCTGGCTGACGGATGCCTCCGCCAGCCAATCCGCCACGGTCTGCCCGCGGCTCGTATCCATGCGCATGTCGAGCGGCGCATCGAAGCGAAAGCTCATGCCTCGCGCGCCATCGTCCAATTGGGGTGAGGACACCCCGAGGTCCAGCAGCACGCCATCGACCGCCGGCACGCCGAGGTCTGCGAGTTTCTCGTCGAGCGAACTGAAGGCCTCATGCACCAGCGTCAGCCGCGGGTCGTTCACCGCCTGCCCCGCCGCGATCGCCGCCGGATCGCGATCGAAGGCAATCAGCCGCCCCTGGGGGCCGAGGCGCGCCAGCACCGCGCGGCTGTGGCCGCCGCGCCCGAACGTGCCATCGACATAGACGCCATCGGCGCGGATCGCGAGTGCGTCGACCGCTTCGGCAAGCAGGACGCTGACGTGGGGCTGTGGCGTGCTCACAGTGCGAGGCTCTCGAAACCGGGCGGCAGGCCGGTGCTGACGAGCTCGAGCATCGCCTGCTGCTGCTTCTCCCAGCCCTCATCCGACCACAGCTCGAAATGCGTACCCTGACCGACCAACCAGACCTGCTTGTCGAGCTTGGCGAACTTGCGCAGCGACGACGCCACCAGCACACGACCGGCGGCATCGAGCGCCTCCTCCTGGGCGAAACCCACGAGCAGGCGCTTGAGCATTGCCGATTGCGGATCGAGACCTGGCGCGGCGAGCACCTTGTCGCGGATGGGCACCCAGGCAGGAACGGGATAGACGAGGCAGCAGCCATGCGGATGGGCGGTGAGCACCACCTGCCCGTTGTCGACGGCCAGGGCATCACGATGCCGCGCCGGAATCGCCAGGCGCCCCTTCGCATCGAGATTGAGCGCGAGCGCACCCTGGAACATCGAACCCCCTGACGGCTTCGGGAAAGCGCCGGATCGACACTTTTCCCCACTTTTTTCCACTTGAACCCACTTTAGTGGAAAGGCCATGCCCGGTCAAGGCAGGGAGAAGAGAATCCCTTTGTTACACAATGACTTATCGCGCACCGCCGATGCGCGAATAAATCCTGAAAAATCAAGGGAGATGGCCAAGGGAATTCGCGCAGCACGCGAAATGCGGCGGCGGAGTCCGAAGGTGGGGGATGGTGGGAAACACTGCGCTCGTGCAACCCCTGATCGGGGCCGGAAGCGGCGAAAAACGCGCTTCGCGCCTGGCGAGCGGCCGCCCGCGGGACGGAAAAACGAATGAAGTGGGGAAGTTCGCCGATAAGCCGGGTTCTGTCGAACGCCGCCGGCGCAAACCGGCGACATCGGGCAGTCATTCCTCTGGGCGACACGTTGCCGTGAAGCTCTAGCAGCCTACCCGGGAGCGACGCGAGCCACGCCAATGCTCCCCTATTTGGCCTTGCCCCGGATGGGGTTTGCCGTGCCAGTCCTGTTGCCAGTCCTGCGGTGAGCTCTTACCTGCCGGTGCCTGCGCACCGACCCGCCGCTTGCTCACGCAAGCCGCGGCACCGTTTCACCCTTACCTGTGCCCGCTGAAGAGCGAACCCTTCAACGCGGGCCATCGGCGGTCTGCTCTCTGTTGCACTTTCCGTCGCCTCACGGCGCCCGGCCGTTAGCCGGCATCCTGCTCTGCGGGGCCCGGACTTTCCTCCACGCACGACGAGGTGCGCAGCGACTGCCTGGCGAACTTCCCGGCGCGGATTATACGCACAGCGGCAGGGCGCCAGCGGGCTCATTTCGCCGCGGGCACAAAGGCGGGCTCGCCATCCTTGAGCACGAAGCTGCCGATGAGCGCGCCGGGTGGCTGGCCACCCGGGTTGTCCCAGTCCTGCAGGCGGCATTCCTCGGTGCCGGCGAGATACCAGCGCCCCCCTTGCTGCAGCGCCCACAGGCCGTCGC
This sequence comes from Thauera sp., assembly GCA_023150215.1. Classification (GTDB taxonomy): domain Bacteria; phylum Pseudomonadota; class Gammaproteobacteria; order Burkholderiales; family Rhodocyclaceae; genus Thauera. Next base: position 6,003 of record JAKLLJ010000111.1, read on the forward strand.
CAGCGGCGTAGACCTTCATCTCGACCAGCCTGGTCGAGCCGGGATGAATGCGCACGCGCTTCTGGCAGGCAGGGAGCCGCGACACCACGACCGCCTGGCGCAGCTCGTCATCCCACACGAATTTCTGCTCGCGCACGAGAATCAGCGCGTGCTGGCTACCGTCGATCATGTAGGCGGTGGCGCTGTTCTCGCAACCCGCGAGCAGCGTGAGCAGGGCTGCCGCGGCAAGCGCACGACGCGCCACGCGCAACGCACCGCCACCAGGCTCAAGCGCTCCCTGCCGCGCCGGCACGGCCGCGGCCGCCGGCGCCGTCATCCGATCACGCCATGCCATCTCATACTCCTCCGACCAGCTTCCACGCCACCTGCTCACCGGCGCGCAGCGGAACCAGGGGATCGTCACCAAGATACGGGTAGCCCGCAGGCACCGACCAGGGCTCGCGCTGCAGCGTGATCGAATCGGCATTGGGCGGCAGGCCGTAGAAGGCCGGGCCATTGAGGCTGGCGAAGGCCTCGAGACGCTCGAGCGCGCCCGCCGCCTCGAACACCTCGGCGTAGAGTTCGATGCCGGCGTGAGCGGTGTAGCAGCCGGCACAACCGCACGCATTCTCTTTCGTGCTGCGCGCATGCGGCGCCGAATCGGTGCCAAGGAAAAAGCGCGGATTGCCCGAGGTGACCGCCGCGACCAAGGCCTCGCGGTGCGCTTCGCGCTTGAGCACCGGCAGGCAGTAGTGATGGGGACGGATGCCGCCGGCAAAGATCGCATTGCGATTGAGCAGCAGGTGATGGGCGGTGACCGTCGCCGCGACGTGCGCTCCGGCCGCACGCACGAACTGCGCGGCCTCGGCGGTGGTGATGTGTTCGAACACCACCTTGAGCCCGGGGAAGCGCCGCACCAGCGGCGACAGCGTGCGCTCGATGAAGACGCGCTCGCGGTCGAACACATCGACCTCCGGCCCGGTCGCTTCGCCATGCACGCACAGCACCATGCCCAGCTTTTCCATGCGCTCGAGCACCGGATAGACCTTGTCGATCGCGGTCACGCCGGCGTCCGAGTTGGTCGTGGCGCCGGCCGGGTAAAGCTTGCAGGCCAGGACATGGCCGCTGGCCCGCGCACGATCGATTTCGTCTGCAGCCAGGTTGTCGGTGAGGTACAGGCTCATCAGCGGCTCGAACCCCGTCCCCTTGGCGGCGGCGAGGATGCGCTCGCGGTAGGCCAGCGCCTGCGCAGTGGTCGTCACCGGCGGCTTCAGGTTGGGCATGATGAGGGCACGGCCGAAACGGGCGGCGGTATGCGGCACCACCGCATCGAGCGCGGCGTCGTCACGCACGTGCAGGTGCCAGTCGTCAGGGCGAATCAGGGTGATCGATTGCATCGGGGCATTCCTCGTATGACCCACCGATTATAGGCGCATCGACGCAGCCCACCATCGCCGCCAGGCGTGCATCCATCACGCTGCGGGCGAATCCTCCCCGCGTCGAAGCTCGAGCGCGAGCGCATACAGCGCGTTGCGCGACGCGCCGGTGATCTCTGCAGCGAGACGTGCGGCCGTCTTCACCGGCAGTTCGGCGAGCAAGCGCTCGAGCACGCGCACCGCCTGTGCATCGGGCCCGTCGGTCGCCGGCGCCCCGGCCACGACCAGCACGAATTCACCGCGTACGCGGTTGACGTCGGCCGCGAACCACGCCGCCGCCGCCGCCAGCGGCATGCGCACGATCTGTTCGTGCAGCTTGGTCATCTCGCGCGCGATCAGGATCTCGCGCTCACCACCAAACGCCGCGACCATGTCCGCCACGCACTCGACGACGCGGTGCGGCGCTTCGTGGAACACCATTGCGGCGCGCTCGTCGACGATTTCGGCAAGCGCCGCCGCGCGCGCACCCGGCTTTGCCGGCAGGAAGCCGACGAAGCGGAAGCCGTCCTCGGCGAACCCGGACACCGACAGCGCCGCCACCGCCGCACACGGTCCCGGCAGCGGCACCACCGGATGCCCCGCCGCACGCACCCGCGCCACCAGCCGCGCGCCGGGATCGGACACCGCCGGCGTACCGGCATCGGTGATCAGCGCGACATGGCGGCCGGCGCCGAGCTGCTCGATGATCTGCCCGGCCGCCGCCTGTTCGTTGTGCTGATGCACCGCGACCAGGCGCGTGCGGATGCCGTGTGCCTCAAGCAGACGCTGGCTGTGGCGGGTGTCCTCGGCGGCAATCACGTCCACCGCGGCGAGCAGCGCGAGCGCGCGCAGCGTGATGTCATGGAGATTTCCGAGCGGGGTGGCCACCACGTACAATGACGGCGTACTTGAAAGCGGACGATCGGGCAAACAGACGGAGGGGGTCATGAGCGACAGATTCGAGCGGGCAGCACCAGGGCACAGCCACGCGGATGGCGGGGCGGACAGTATCGGCGCACGCCCGACGCCGGCGCAAGCGCGCGGCGCGGCCGCCGAAGCACTCGCCGCCGAGCATCTCGCCGCGCACGGCCTGCGCGTGATCGCACGCAACGTGCACTGTCGCGGCGGCGAGGTCGACCTGATCTGCCTCGACCGCAGCCATGTCGTCTTCGTCGAGGTGCGCCTGCGCCGCAACAGCCGCTTCGGCGGCGCAGCGGAAAGCATCACCGCCGCCAAGCGCCGCCGCGTGATGATCGCCGCGCAGTGGTGGCTGGGTGGCGCCGGGCGGCACTTCCGCAATGCCCCCTGCCGCTTCGACGCGGTGCTGCTCGACGCCCTCGACCCGGCCCGCCTTACCTGGCTGGCGGGCGCCTTCGATGCTGGCTGAACACGCGTGCTAGACTCCTGCGCCCTGTAGACGCCGCTTGCCGCATGAACCTGATCGACCGTATCTCGCACCAGTTCGAAGACAACATGCACGCCTCGCTCGAGGCGCTCGAGCTGCTGGCGGCCCCGATCGCCGGCGCGGTCGAGCTGATCACCGCCAGCCTGCTCGAGAACGGCAAGGTGCTGGTCTGCGGCAGCAGCGGCTCGGCCGGCGACGCGCGCCGCTTCGCCGCACAACTCATCAACGGCTTCGAGCTCGAACGCCCCGCACTCGCTGCCATGGCGCTCAGCGCCGACAGCTCCACGCTCGCCCCGCTCGCCGGCGACCCCGACACCCAGGCCCTGTTCGCGCGCCAGATCGCCGCCTTCGGCCACCCCGGCGACATCCTGTTGACCCTGTCCGCAAACCCCGA
>JAKLLJ010000112.1 GCA_023150215.1 Thauera sp.
CTTCGGCGGCATGCGGCGGCGGATCCGCGTTATGGGTTTCCCCAATAGGCGGCAGCAGGCGCTGCAGGTGGGCGAGCAGGCATTCGCCGACCTGCTCGACACTGGCGTCGATGCCGAAGTCCTTCATGCGGATCGTCTTCAGGCCTTCGTAGCCGCAGGGGTTGATCCAGCCAAAGGGCGTGAGGTCGGCATCCACGTTGATCGCCAGGCCGTGGTAGCTGCAGCCGTTCTTCACCCGCAGGCCGAGCGCGGCAATCTTGTCGCCGGCGACGTAGACGCCGGGCGCACCGTCCTTGCGTGCGGCGGCAAGACCGTAGCCGGCCAGGGTGTCGATGATCGCCTGCTCCATCAGCCACACCAGCTCGCGCACCTTGAGCTTGCGTCGATGCAGGTCCAGCAGCAGGTAGGCCACCAGCTGACCGGGGCCGTGATAGGTGATCTGGCCGCCGCGATCGATGTGCACCAGCGGGATGGCGGCGGGGTTCTGCAGCAGATGCTCGGGCTTGCCGGCCTGGCCGAGGGTGTACACCGGCGGATGCTGCAGCAGCCAGATCTCGTCCGCGGTCGCGGCGCCCCGTTGTGCGGTGAACACGCGCATCGCCTCGAGCGCGGGCGCGTACTCCACCAGGCCGAGGCGCTTGACGATCACAGCACCACCTTGACCATCGGATGCGCGGTCAGCTCGCGGTACAGGGCGTCGACCTGACCCTGCGACAGCGCGCGGAAGGTGCAGGTGACGGCGAGATAGTTGCCCTTGCTCGACGGCCGCATCTCGACGCCAGCGGGGTCGAAGTCGGGGGCGTGGCGCAGCACGACCTCGATCACCGCCTGCGCAAAGCCGTCGACGCGGGCACCCATGATCTTGATCGGGAAGTCGCAGGGGTATTCGATCAGCGTCTGGCGCGCCTGTGCTTGTCGGGTGTCATCCATTTCGCATCACCGTGTTCTTGAAGTCCTGGTACCAGGCGAACATCTGCCGCCCCATCGGACCGGGCTGGCCAGTGCCGACCGCACGCCCATCGAGGGACGTGATCGGCAGCACTTCCTTGGTGGACGAGGTCATCCACAGCTCGTCGGCCGTGCGCACCTCGGCTTCGAGCACCTCGCGTACCGCGTGCGTCATGCCGTGCGTGCGCGCGAGTTCGAGCACCACGTCGTAGGTGACGCCGGGCAGCATCAGGTGGCTCTTGGGCGGCACGAGCAGCACGCCGTCCTTGCACACGAAGATGCTGGAGGCGGCCCCTTCGGTGAGGAAGCTGTCGCGGAACAGCACGGTTTCCATGCAGCCGTGGTCGATCGCATGCTGGCGCAGCAGGCAGTTGGCGAGCATCGACACCGTCTTGAGGTCGCAGCGCAGCCAGCGGATGTCGGCGGCGCTGACCGCGGCGATACCGCTGGCGAGCTGCGCGGCACTCGGCGTGACGAGCGGCTCGCTCATCAGGAACACCGTCGGCCTGACTTCCGGCAAGGGAAAAGCGTGGTTGCGCCGGGTGTCGGCGCCGCGCGTGACCTGCAGGTACACCGACTGGTCGTCCCACGGGTTGCGGGCGACGATCTCGGCGATGATCGCCTTCCATTCGTCCGCCCCATGCGGATCGGCCAGGCGCATCGCCGCGAGCGTGTTGCCCAGTCGGGCGACATGCTCGTCAAGGCGGAAGGGGCGGCGCGAGTACACCGGGATGACCTCGTAGGCGCCATCGCCGAACAGGAAGCCGCGGTCCATCGGCGACACGCGGGCTTCGGCGAGCGGCAGGTAGGTGCCATCGACATAAGCAGTGGTCACGAGCGATCCTCCCGCCGGCTTACAGGCTCTTGAAGAACATCACGATGGCGTCCCACAGGCGGCCGAAGAATCCGGCGATCTCGACGTCCTGCAGCGCCAGCACCGGGTACTGGCCGAGCGGCTTGCCGTCGACCGCCACGGTCAGGGTGCCGACCTCCTGGCCGCGGCCGATGGGCGCGAGCAGTGGCTGCCGGCTCTCGAGGGTGACCTGGATCTTGCTCGCCGCTTCCTTGGGCACCGTCAGCACGAAATCACGGGTGAAGCCGACCGGCAACTCGTTGAGCTTGCCCTTCCAGACGCGGAACTGCGACAGCGCCTCGTCGGCGGAATAGAGCTTCACCGTCTCGTAGAACTGATAGCCGAAGTTGAGCAGCTTGAGCGACTCCTGGGCACGCACCGTGTCCGAGCTGGCGCCGAGCACCACCGACACCAGGCGACGCTCGCCGCGACGGGCCGTCGACACCAGGCAATAGCCGGCGCTGCTGGTGTGGCCGGTCTTCATGCCGTCGACCGACGGATCCATGTACAGCAGGCGGTTGCGGTTGGGCTGCTTGATGTTGTTGTAGGTGTATTCCTTGAGCGAATACAGGCTGTAGTACTCGGGGAAGTCACGCACGATCGCGCTCGCCAGGCGGGCGAGATCGCGCGCCGAGGTGTAGAGCTGAGGGTCGGGCAGGCCGGTGGAGTTGGTGAAGTTGGTGTTGGTCATGCCCAGGCGCTGGGCTTCGCGGTTCATCAGCGCGGCGAAGGCCTCCTCGCTGCCGGCGATGGTCTCGGCGAGCGCGACGCAGGCATCGTTGCCCGACTGCACGATCACGCCGCGGATCAGCTCGTCCGCGGTCACCGGCTTGTTCGGCTCGATGAACATGCGCGAGCCCTCCATGCGCCAGGCCCTGGTCGACACCGGAACCACCTGGTCGGGCTTGAGCGAGCCGTCCTTGAGCTTGGAGAAGGTGATGTACGCGGTCATCAGCTTGGTCAGCGAGGCCGGCTCGATGCGGGCGTCGGCGTCCTTTTCTGCCAGCGTCTGGCCGGTGGCGTGGTCGACCAGCGCCCAGGCCTTGGCGGCAAGTACCGGGGGCGGCACGGACTGCGCGAGCGCAGACAGCGAGAACAAGGAAACAAGTACGGCAATAAGGAAGCGCATCGGAAAAACCTGGAAAAACGGGGAAGGGGAACGGCAGATTATAGGCGCCGCCTCCGGGCAGGCCAAAAATCGAAAGCCTTTGTTGCAACCCGGGCGCAGCGCGCGCCCTCAGCGCACGACGACGAACGGCTTGAGCTTGAGTACCGAGCCCATGCGCTCGGCGGCACTGCGCGCGGCATCGACGGTGTCGTAGGGACCGGCATGCAGGCGAAAACGTTCGCCATCGGCGAACAGCTCGAAGCGCTCGGCGAGGTTCGCTGCCTGGTTGCGCACCGTGTCGCGAAAGCCTTCGGCGTTGGCATAGGTCGAAAATGCGCCGAGCTGGAGAAAGATGCCCGCGCTCGCCGAGGCCACCGGCGGCGCCAGGCCGCCGGCCGCACCGCAGGCCGCGACTTCGGCACACTCCGCCGGTGCGGGCGCCATCTGCGACGCGGCAAGCGGCGCGGGGGCGCTCGCCGGGACCGCGGCGGCGACCGTCGGCGCGACCGCGAGCGGTGCGAGCGGCTTCATGCCGATCGCCGGCTCGCTGCTCGGCACGAGGCCCTCGTTGGCGCGTGCGCGCAAGGGCGGCACCGGCTTGGCTGCGGCCATCAGCGGGGCCTCGCCGGGCAGGATCTGTTCGACCTCGACCTCGGCGCTGCCGCGGTTGACGTAGCCGAGCTTGTGCGCCGCAGCGTAGGACAGATCGATCACCCGCCCGCGCAGGAAGGGCCCGCGGTCATTGACACGCACCACCACCGAACGGCCGTTGGCGAGATTGGTCACGCGCGCATAGCTCGGGATCGGCAGCGTCGGGTGCGCGGCAGTCATCGCATACATGTCGTAGGGCTCGCCGCTGGACGTCGGGTTGCCATGGAAGCGGCGTCCATACCAGCTGCCGTGGCCGCGCTGGCGGAACGGGCGCACCGTGGTCACCGGCACGAAGCTCTGCCCCATCACGTGGTAGGGCCGGTTGGCGAAGCGGTGCAGGGGCTCGTCGCGCGGTTCGGCGTCGGGGATGGCGTCGAGATCGGCCGGCACGTCGTCGCCCGGACCGTCGTCCTTGTAGTAGCCGCCGCCGCGCTGCGCACTGCGTGCGGGGGGCTCGGCGCGCGCTGGCGCCTCGACGCCGACCGGGTCGCGTGTGGGCGTCGAGCCGCAGGCCGACAGCAGAACGACGGCGCAGGCCAGCCCCGCGGCGCGCGCGGCGCGGTGCAAGCAGGCGCGGGGCGGATGAATTCGGGCAGGCGCGCCGGCACGCGGCGCCAGGAGTGCAGGAGTCATCGGTCGGGCCTTGTCAGGTCTTGTCCGCGAAGCGGCTGCGCTGGATGCTCATCAGGATGCCGATACCCAGACAGAGCGTGACGAGCGCGGTTCCACCATAGCTGATGAAGGGCAGCGGCACGCCCACCACGGGCAGGATGCCGCTCACCATGCCCATGTTCACGAAAGCATAAGTGAAGAAAATCATGGTGATCGCCCCGGCAAGGAGGCGCGAGGCATGGGTGGGGGCGTTGGCCGCGATATGGAAGCCGCGCAGCAGCAGCACGACGTAGATCGCGAGCAAGACCAGCGCGCCGACAAGGCCGAACTCCTCGGCGAGCACCGCGAAGATGAAGTCGGTGTGGCGCTCGGGCAGGAAGGCGAGGTGGGTCTGGGTGCCGTCCATCCAGCCCTTGCCGGTGAGCCCACCGGAGCCGATCGCGATCGTGGACTGGATGATGTGGAAGCCCTTGCCGAGCGGGTCGCGGGTGGGGTCGAGCAGGGTGCACACGCGCTGCTTCTGGTATTCGCGCAGCACCTGCCAGTCCACCTCGGGCTGGCACAGGGTGTCGCCGAAGGCGACGATCGAGCCCAGCCCGATCACGCCCGCAACCACCAGCGGTATCAGCAGCTTCCACGACAGCCCGGCAAAGTAGATCACGTACAGGCCGGAGGCCGCCACCAGCAGGCTGGTGCCGAGATCGGGCTGGATCACGATCAGGCCGACCGGGACAAGCAGCAGCACGGCGGCGACGATGAAATCGGCAAAGCGCGTCTGCCCCTCGCGCAGCTGGAAGAACCAGGCGAGCATCAAGGGCATCGCGATCTTCATCAGTTCGGAAGGCTGGATGCGCGCCACACCAAGGTCGAGCCAGCGCTGCGCGCCCTTGGAGACCTCGCCGAACAGCTCCACCGCCACCAGCAGCACCACGCCGAGCAGGTAGAGCGGCACCGCCATCGACAACAGCCGCTGCGGCTTGAGCCAGGCCAGCCCCCACATACCGGCGAGGGCGATGCCGATGTGGGTGATCTGCGAGTCGAGACGCTCCGGCGAGGCGCTCTGCATCAGCACATGGGCGTAGCCGAGCAGCGCGGCGAGCACCAGCATCAGCACCGGGTCGAGCGGGCGCAGGAAGCCGAGGACGAGTGCAAGCGGGTTGAAGCGGGTGTCGTTCATCGCGCACTCCTCGCCGCGGCCGCCGGTGGCGCGGCGGTCGGCGGCGGCAGCGGACGGGGTTGCGGCGGCGGGACGGGCGTCGTCGACGAGGTCGCCTGCGGCTCGGTCACCGGCCCGGGCTGCAGCGTCGACTCGTCGCCCTCGCTCTCGGCGCCCTCCTCGTCCTCGGCGGCCGGCTCACCCACGCGCTGGTCGAGCAGGTAGTAGTCGATCACCTGGCGTGCGATCGGCGCTGCCGACTGCGCACCGAAGCCGCCATTCTCGACCAGCACCGCGAGCGCGATCTTCGGGTTCTCGGCCGGGGCATAGGCGATGAACCAGGAATGGTCGCGCAGGCGCTCGCGCACGCGGCCTTCGACATAGCGCTGGCCGCGCAGCGAGTACACCTGCGCGGTGCCGGTCTTGCCGCCGACGCTGTAGGGCGCGTTCTTGAAGGCGCGCTTGCCGGTTCCACTGCGATTGACGTCCACCATCGCGTCGAGCACTGCCTTCAGGTGCGCGTCGCGCAAGGGAATCTCGCGCAGCGGCTCGGGCTCGACCGCACGCCGCTCGCCGGTGCGCGCATCGACCACGTACTTGACCACGTGCGGGCGGAACAGGCGCCCCTTGTTAACCAGCGCGGCGAGCGCATTGGCGAGCTGCAGCGGCGTGTAGGCGTTATAGCCCTGGCCGATGCCGACCGAAATCGTCTCGCCGGCGTACCAGCGCTGTTGCTCGGGCTTCTTGAAGCGCTGGCGCTTCCACGCCTGCGATGGCAGCACGCCGGTGGCCTCGCCCGGGAGATCGATGCCGGTACGATCGCCGAAGCCGAAGGGCGCCAGGAAGCCGGCGATGCCCTCGATGCCGAGGTCGTTGGCGAGCTGGTAGTAATAGGTGTTGCACGACACCACGATCGACTTGTGCAGGTCGACCATGCCGTGGCCGCCGATCTTGTCGTCCATGAAGCGGTGGCCGCCGAAGTTGAAGTAGCCGATGTCGTGGATGGCCTGGCGGGCGGTGCGCTTGCCCGTCTCCAGGCCGGCGAGCGCCATGAAGGGCTTGAAGGTGGAGCCGGGCGGATAGGTGGAGTAGATCGCGCGATGCAGCATCGGGTGGTCGGGCGAGTCGTTGAGCGCCTTCCAGTCCTGGGTCGAGATGCCGTCGACGAAGAGATTGGGGTCGTAGGTCGGCATCGACGCCAGCGCGAGCACGCCGCCGGTGGAGGGCTCGATCGCCACCAAGGCGCCGCGGCGATCGCCGAAGGCCTTCTCGGCGACCTTCTGCAGCTCGATGTCGAGGGTGAGCTCGAGGTCGTTGCCCGACGTTGCCGCGGTGTGCGACAGCGCGCGCACCGCGCGCCCGCCGGCGTTGACCTCGACCTGCTCGACGCCGGTGGTGCCGTGCAGCTCACGCTCGTAGGATTGCTCCACGCCGGCCTTGCCGATGTGCTGGGTGCCGCGGTAGTTGGCGGTGTCGCCCGCTTCATCGATGCGCTCGATGTCGCGCTCGGTGATGCGGCCGATGTAGCCGATCACATGCGACGCGGTGGTTCCATGCGGATAGTCGCGCAACAGGCGGGCCTTCACGTCCACGCCGGGCAGGCGGTAGCGCTGCGACACCACGCGTGCGACCTCCTCCTCGGTGAGCCGGCTCCTCAGCGGCACGCTCTCGAAGTTGCGGCTCTCCTCGAACAGCTTGCGGAAACGGCGGCGGTCACGGGCGTCGATCGGCACCAGGGTGGCGAGCTCGTCGAGTGTGGCGTCGAGGCTGCGCACCTGCGAGGGCGTGATCTCGATCGTGTAGGTGGCGTAGTTGCGCGCCAGCACCACGCCCTTGCGGTCGACGATGGTGCCGCGATGCGGCACCACCGGCAGCAACGCGATGCGGTTGTCTTCGGCGCGGGTCAGGAAGTAGTCGTGGCGCTTGACCTGCAGGTAGTGGAAGCGCACCGCGAGCAGGCCGAGGCAGACGAGCACGAACAGCGCCGCCACCACGACGCGACGACGGAAGCGGGTCAGCTCGACCGCCGGAGCACGAAACTCGGTCATCGCCGGACGGCCTCAGATCGGGCGGTTGTCATCGCGCTCGACCGGCTGGTACTGCGGCAGCAGCAGCAGCAAGGAAAGCGGCGTCCACAGCAGCGCACTGCTGAAGCTCGACAGGAAATAAGCCCACCCCGGGAACTCGGCACCGGCGAGCAAGCGCACCCCCACCATCAGCGCCTGGGAGAGCAGCAGCAACGGCAGCACATGCAGCGCCTGCTGCCAGGCCGGAAACCACAGCACGCGGCGGGCGAGCGCGGTGGCGAGGTAGGCGAGCACGACGTAGGCGAGCGCGTGCTGCCCCATCGCGGCGCCGAGACCGACATCCATCAACAAGCCGAAGGCGAAGCCGGCCCCCATGCCGATCGCCAGCGGCTCGCGCACGCACCAGAAAGCCAGCACCAGCGCCACCCAGTCGGGCAAGCCGGGCGTGCGTCCGGTGGGGATGTACTCGAGCCCGAGCGCGACGAACAGGCTCAGGTACACGAACCACAGCTTGACCGGCTGCAGGATGCGGCTGGAACGATTGGTCGGCTGCACGGCTCAGCGCCCTCCCTCGGTGGCTGGCGGCGGCGGGGGCGGCGGATAGGCGGCCCGCCCGATCACCAGCACCTGCACGCTGCGCTCGATCGCGGCCAGCGGTTCGCATTCGATGCGGGCGAACGCATCCTGGTCGCGGTTGACCCGGGTCACCGTCGCCACCGGCAGGCCGGGCACGAAGATGCCGTCCAGCCCCGAGGTGACGAGCTGGTCGCCGGGCTGGATGTCGACGTCGGCAAGCACATGGCGCATCTCCAGCATGCCGCGGCCGACGCCATACAGCACGCCGCGCACGCCGTTGCGCACGACGCTGACCGGAATCGACTGGTTGCGGTCGGTCAGCAGGGTGACTTCGGCCTGGATCGGGTGCACGCGGGTCACCTGGCCGATCACGCCGTTCGCGTCGACCACCGCCAGCCCCGCCTCCACGCCCTGCTGCGCGCCGCGATCGAGGATGACCTTGCGCGCGAAAGGGTCGGGCGCGTTGTAGAGGATGTCGGCGGCGATGCTTTTCGTCTGCACGCGCTGCGACATCTGCAGCAGCTCGCGCAGGTGGGCGTTCTCCTGTTCGAGCTGCTCGAAACGCAGCAGGCGCTCGCCGGCGCCGAGCTGATGGCGGCGCAGCTCGGCGTTCTCGAGCTGGACATCGATCAGGGTGCCGAAATAGCGCGCGGCGTTGCTCACCACGTCGGCGGGCGTCGCCGCCGCCATCTGCAGCGGATAGGTGACCACCGACAGCGCGTTGCGCATCACCTCGAGGTAACGGAAACGCAGGTCGGCCGCCAGCAGCGCGAGGCACACGGCAACGAACACGAACAGGCGCGCAAGCGGCGCCGGACCGCGCCGGAAGATCGGTGGGGGCTGATGGCCGACGAGAGACATCCGCAAAAAACCAGGGGCCGTCAGGTGGGCAGGGAACTGGCCCCGGCGCACGGGCCGGAGCGCAGGGACGTCACTCGGAAGTGAAGATGGAAGCGAGCTTGTCCATCTTGTCGAGCGCCATGCCGCAACCACGCGCGACGCAGGTCAACGGCTCTTCGGCCACCACCACCGGCAGGCCGGTCTCTTCCATCAGCAGGCGGTCGAGGTCGCGCACCAGCGCACCGCCGCCGGTCAGCATCATGCCGCGCTCGGCAATGTCGGCGCCGAGTTCGGGCGGGGTCTGTTCCAGGCCGATCTTGACAGCGGACACGATCTGGTTGAGCGGCTCGGTCAGTGCTTCGAGGATCTCGTTGGAGGAAATGGTGAAGCTGCGCGGGATGCCCTCCGCCAGGTTGCGCCC